>CAIRZD010000369.1 GCA_903882965.1 uncultured Bacteroidota bacterium | reverse complement strand
GTGGATATACCTAACCATAAAAAAAACTCAAATAATAGCAACCTTGCATACTTTACATAAATATGAAACCATACATTCGTTGCACCCTTATGTGAATTTTTGTACTGCAATTTTATTTTCATTACCACAAACTTTAGACTATATCACAAATTATCAAATAAACATTTTAATATCCACATTAAATCGACACCAGATTTTATAAAACAACAAAACATGAAAAATTATGCATACTATAATAGCCCTCATCTCGTCCCCATTGCGCTCATTCGACCTCACCCTCTCCTTCAGCCTGCCCTGAGCTTGCCGAAGGGGAGAGGGCCGGGGAGAGGTCATAATCACCCAAAAACATAAGCGTGGCAACAATGAGATATTTTGAGACATTTTTGCGACATTCTAAGCCATAATACAATTCATAACCAACCATTTCACTAAAATTAAAAAATCCACAAAAAATGAATTATTTGATATATCCCACATGACCACGAGTTGCACATTTCCCAAAATATTTAAGTATTTTGGTAGTGTGAAAATTTTTACCGCCGCACAGATTCACGCCTGCGATGCATATACCATCCAGGCATCCGCCATCAGTTCCGCAGAACTCATGGAGCGTGCCGCCAACAAATGCGTCACCTGGATCCGTGACCATTTCCCGAAAGACACGCTATTTGTAGCCCTCTGCGGCACCGGCAATAACGGCGGCGATGGCCTCGCAATTACCCGCCTCTTACAGCAGCGCGGCTATGGCGTAAAAGCTTTCCTGCTGCGGCTCAGTAAAGATAATATGTCTCCCGATTGCCGCACCAACCTCCAGAGGCTACAGGCAATCGATAAAGACCTCGCCACGATCGTTGAGCCCGATACTTTTATCACAGATATCCCGGCACACATTGTTATTATCGATGCAATACTTGGCACAGGCCTCAGCCGCCCTACCCAAGGCTGGGTTGCTGCTTTTATTAATCAGGTAAATCATTTACCGAATAAAAAAATTGCAATAGATATACCAAGCGGCCTGCCCGCTGATATTATACCCGATAAGGATGCAGCTATACTCAAGGTACAGGATACGCTCAGTTTCGAATTTTACAAGCGCACATTCCTCCATCCCGAATCCGGCGCATTTGCAGGAAATATCCATATCCTGGATATCGGCCTTGACAAGGTATTTATTAATGCCACGCATTCACAATACAAAACCATTGATCAGGAAGACGCTAAAAACATTTACCGCCCACGTTCCCCATTCTCTCACAAAGGCACATACGGCCACGCACTCCTGGTTGGCGGTAGCTATGGCAAAATGGGAGCAATAACGCTCAGCTCAAAAGCCGCCCTCCGCGCAGGCGCTGGGTTGGTCACAGCACTAATTCCCGGATATGGATACCACATACTTCAAACAGCTAATCCCGAAGTAATGTGCAAAACAAATGGAGAACGTGTAATAGAAAAAATAGAAGACTGGGAACATATCCAGGCCATAGGCATTGGTCCGGGCATGGGTACAGACAGCAAAACGGCACAAGCATTAGCAGGATTTATCGATGCCTGTAAAACACCTGTTGTTGTTGATGCCGACGCACTCAACCTAATTGCCCGGCAACCTGAGCTGCTTGCCAAACTCCCAAAGGGCTCCATACTCACACCACATCCAAAAGAGTTTACACGCCTCTTTGGTGAGAATACTAATAGTATGATACAACTAGACCATGCCAGGATCCAGGCAATGCGCTACAATATTAATATAGTGCTGAAAGGTCACCATACTGCCGTCATTACAACAGAGGGTGAGTGCTGGTATAACATGACCGGCAATGCAGGAATGGCCACCGGTGGTGCAGGCGATGTTTTGACCGGCATCATTACCGGCCTGCTGGCACAAGGATATGAGCCGCATCATGCGGCAATGCTTGGTGTATATCTTCACGGACTTGCAGGGGATATTGCCGCCAAAGAAATATCACAGGAAGCACTAATAGCAGGTGATATTACAGATCATTTAGGCAAAGCCTTCCTAACCTTTGTATAAATATTATTGATTGTTTTTGGAACCATTACTTATAATGATCCACTTTTTAAGTATGTTGCAGTCCTGGTAATCAGAAGTGATTTTGAGATAAAAAGTAGGTAATTTAGTTAATACCCAATTTTCCATTTTGAGACTCTTTTTTTGCTGTAATGCTACTTCCTGAATCTTGCTGTAGTCGTCTTTCAGATTAGCTTTATGTGGTGTAGTACGGCTCTTCAAATATACTATCCGGCATGATTTTTCATGCTGGTCTGTGAGGAATATGTGAGGGGCAGAATATCCTCCCTGCTGCATGCTGTCAAGCATCAGTACCATCCCAGGATCAAGCTTAGTCATATCCAATTCTGAAACACCGGTATTGGGATCTGCAACTATACCGCCTGTACGCTTGGCTGCTTCGTCAGTAGAATATTTGCCCACAGCTTCCTGAAATGTTGTTTTCCCGGTTACCAATAAAGTGCGGATACTATCAAGGGTTTCTATTGCTTTTTTAAAATCCCCAGAGGTAACTTCAGGCTTTATAAGTATGTGCCTTAAGTCAGCTTCATCGCCTTTCCGGTTGATCATCTGTATGATATGGTATCCGAATTTTGTTTTAAAAACCGGTGATATTTCCCCATTCTGTAACCTGAATGCTGCAGCAACAAACTCTGCAGCCCATGGGCCATTGCGGGTAACACCATCATACCTACCTCCGTTATCCCTGCTACCCGGATCATCACTATAAAACCCGGCAGCTAATTCAAAAGTCTTCTTTCCATCTACAATTTCCTGGCGAATACCTTCCAATTTCTGGCGGGCATAATCATTCATTTCCTGGCTTACCGGTGGATCTATAACTATCTGCCCCACTTCTACTGTAGCAGGAAAAAACGGCAAACTATCGACCGGTAATTTTTTATAGAATGCATCTACTTCAGCAGGACTGATCTTTACGTTTTCCAAAATTGTTTGCTGTACTTTCTCAGCCAGCATTTGCTCTCTTATTAACTCCCGGTATTCTTCTTTTAGCTGATATACGGTTTTCCCTGAAACCTGTTCCAGTTTCTCTTTTGAACCGTATAACTGGATAAAGTAACGCAGGCGGTTATCCAACTGGCCATCAACATCTTCATCGGTTATACGCACACTATCCCGCTCAGACTGCTCTACCAATAGTTTTTGAAGTATCATTTGCTGCAGCAAAAGGCACTTCATGGAATCATTAAATTTAGGGTCCTGCTGCCGTGCCTGGCCAGCCTGCATTTCCAAATCGGACTGAAGAATGATACGGTTTTTGCCTACGATGGCAATAATCTTATCAGCACTCTCCTGCGCAAAAACAGAAAAGCCACTGAGTAAAAGTATCATCACCAAGCTGGCCTTAGCCAATCCGGGCATTATATTAGTTTTAGCGAAACTCATGAGATATAAAGAAATATGAAAATGTGTAGGGACAAAAATAGCTTATTTGCCCTCTTTATATGCATACTGAGCACATTTTAACTTTTCTCTTTTTACAGAAGATAGTTTGGAGCTTAAATTTAGCATGCATATACTGATCCGTTGCCACTTTTTGACGATGATATGAAAACTATTTTAAAGTATTCAGAAAAAGTAAAAGTCTGCATCAACTCATATATCTCTTCTATCTTTTCCTTCTTCTGATCATGCCATCCATACCCTGATCGTTATAGACATCAGTAATAAGTGGTCGAAAGTTATGTCCTTGCTTCTTTTCAAGGAAGATATCTATTTCACCCGGATGAAACTGATTCCATGCGTTATATTCTGTAACACTTTCTGCTTTGCCGAAAAGCCATTCATTATAAATATCGAATAAGCCATTTTTTAGCAGGTAATCCTGATAAGTAAAGAGAGCGTATGGGTATTTACCGGAATAATTAGTAAACCAGTCCATAAAAAAACGTGTGCGCACCATAGTAAGATTCTCAGTAGTGATACCATCACTTACAACCGGTGTTAATGAGCGATAAGTTTGTTGCATAGCATCAATAAAATTACTGGCCGGCAACTGTTTCTCCATTGCCCCGAAGTCTGCCTTACTGCCTGATGCAATGTTATCAAACATGGTTTTATATGCTATAAAAAGCATTTTTTTTAATGCTGCCTCACCTATTGTGTCCTGCTCTATATTGAGATATATTTCTCCATAAAGCAATCCCCACATTACATCTTTGGTGCTCATATATTTGCAGGCTGCTTCATAATAATTCTGTGGGTATGCCGGATCTTTATGAATACCGATGACCCATGCATTCAGTGCGGCTTCAGGTTTCTTTTCCAGTTCGAATAAATGCCCTTCATTATGATATAACAAGCCAGATGCGGGGAAACGTTCCAGGCCTGTCCTTATCGTCGCTTGTGCACCATTAGTATTTTTTTGCGCAGCCTGACTTGCAGCTAACAGATCATAACACTCCTCATCAGCCTCCGGCCTATCTGTTAATGGCCGCAATGCCTGCTCTGCATCAATAAAATTACCGGATAAATAAAGTGTTTTAGCAAGGCCTTCATACAAAATAATCTTGTTTGGAGCTAAAATTATTGCCTGCCTGTAAGTGATTATAGCGTCTTTATAATTACCCAATGCTACATTTTCCTGCGCGTGATGATACATCTGTTCTATTTCGGGTGACGGCCAGCTTTCTTGTGCCAGTGCAGTCAATGCCGGAATGGCGACAATACATTGCAGGAATATATTTCTAATTATGGTAATCATTATTGCGAAATTACACATTAAGCGTTCATATTTTCATCATCCCGGCACAATCCATATTTGTGTAACTTACATCATCAAAGAATTATGAGCCGCATAAAAAACATAGGCATTCTTACATCAGGTGGCGATAGCCCGGGGATGAATGCTGCAATACGCGCAGTGGTGCGCACAGGTATCTATCATGAATTGGATCTATTTGGTATACGCAGAGGATACCAGGGGATGATAGAAGGCGATATTTTTAAAATGCAAACTACAGATGTATCCAACATCATACAACGTGGAGGAACCATCCTTAAAACTGCCCGCAGCAAGGAGTTTATGACTGATGAGGGTATGAAAAAAGCTTTCACCCAATTAAAGAAGCATAATATAGAAGCGCTTGTGCTGATAGGTGGTGATGGCACTTTCAGAGGGGCAGCACATTTTTTTGAAAAATATTTTATCCCAGCTGTAGGTATACCCGGCACTATTGACAACGACCTTACCGGTACTGATTTTACAATAGGCTTTGATACAGCTGTGAATACTGCAGTAGAAGCTATAGATAAAATAAGAGATACTGCAGAGGCACACGACCGTTTGTTTGTTGTAGAGGTGATGGGACGTGATGCCGGATATATTGCTATCAACAGCGGTATTGCCTGCGGCGCTGAAGATATTTTGATACCGGAGCGGGTAACCGACATAAATGAAATGCTGGCGCGGATAGACCATGATGAGCGCCGCAAAAAAACCGTGCATATAATAGTAGTTGCCGAACATGATAATTATGGCGGCGCCAAAGAAGTAAAAGATATTATCAGCACCCGCTTTCCTGCACTTGATGTGCGCGCATGTGTATTGGGCCATATACAGCGGGGTGGATCACCCTCTTATGCAGACCGGGTGCTTGCAAGCCGCCTTGGCTTTACTGCTGTAAATGCATTACTGGCAGGCAATACACAAGTAATGGCAGGAGTGATAAATGGCAATGTAGTCTTAACACCTTTCACAGAAATAGTAAAAAGTGATGGCTATGCTATTAATAACGACATGCTGGAAATGATTCGTGTTTTATCAGTCTAAGTATGGCTTATTGGATAATTATCTTTTCCGTTACATTATTGTCAGCAGAAATAAACTGCACAAAGTACATACCTGCAGGATAACCGGAAAGATTAATATCAATACGTTTACCGGCGAACGAAGTGTTATACACGCATTGTTCCAGGGTATTTATAACGCGGATATCAGCTGCGCCGGTTTGTTGTCCTGAAATAACTGAAAACATACCGGTGGAAGGATTAGGATAAATATTGAAAGAAGGTTTTACTATTTCTTTTATTCCTAAATGTAGTGTGTCCACAGGTGTCATTTTCCATATCACAGAATTATTGCCATCTGCTATGTATACATAACCGGAATCATCTGTACATACTGCTGTGGGCCCTCTGAAAGTGGCATTCAATGGTGGCCCGCCATTACCGGTATATCCATACCCCCCGGTACCTGCTATGGTGTATATAATACCGGCAGGAGTAATTACCCGTACAACATTATTATTATGATCTGCCAAATAGATATAGTTGTACTTATCAATAAATATACCACTGGGGTCGGCAAGCTCAGCATGGATAGCAAGACTACCGTCTCCGCTATATCCTTCTGTTCCTGTACCTGCAATAGTATTTATGATGCCTGTTACTGCATCTATCCTCCTGATAGTATTGTTACCATGCTCAGAAAAATAAACGTTACCGGATGTATCTACACAAATACTATTAGGGTAAGATAATGTTGCGTTTGTTGCCAGTCCGCTATCACCGCTATAGCCATTTACCCCTGTACCCGCAATAGTGTTGATATAGCCGCTGGCAATATTTATTTTGCGTATTCTTTGATTGTTGTAATCAGGTATATAGACATTGCCGGCAATGTCTGTGCATGAGCTGCCTGGACTATTTATCCGGGCAGTATCAGCAAGTCCGCCGTCACCACCAAACCCGCCTCCGACGATGCCACAAATGGTGCTAATGATCCCGGTTTTAGCATCAACTTTACGGATCAAATCGTTATACCATTCTGTAATGTATATATTACCTGCAGTGTCAAGACAAACGCCATCCGGGTCGTCCAGTTTGGCTGTGTCTGCAAGCCCACCATCTCCTGAATCACCTCCAAGGCTTAAGGTATCTACTATGGTATTCAGCGTATCATGATATAGAGTCCTGATACGGTCATTGGCATAATCAGCAACGTATATTTTTCCTTTTTTATCTATACAAATGCTTTTTGGAAACGCCAGTGAAAAACCGGTTGCAGGATAACCATCACCTATATATTGAGATATCCCTGTTCCGGCAATAACAACAATTACTCCCTGTGCATTAATGTTGTTAACATTAAAGATGCAAAGGCAAATAGAGACAAGGAAATATTTTGAGAATGCCTTCATAGGGGAACTATTTTTATTATACCAAAAATACGAAATGCTCCTTAACAGGAGCATTTCGAAAAAACTATAGAATGAAATTACTTCGCAATTGTTATTTTTTCAGAAGTAGTTCCGCTTTCTGTTTTAATAACAATGTTATATACACCTGCAGGTTGGTTTAAATTAAATGTTTCCTGCTGATCTATTATTGCATTAAATACCTTTTCACCTATTACATTATATACTTCAAGTGTTCCATTACCTGATACCGCATTTGTCTGAACGGTGAACGTTCCTGTAGAAGGGTTCGGGAAAATATTCACGTCACTTTGGGTTAATGTACTAGTGTTGGTAGTTCTGTATGCTGTACCGGTAACCTTACGTATCCTGCTATTGCCTTCATCAGCTATATAAATAGCACCTGTAGCATCCTGCCATACACCCATCGGATTGTTTAATTCAGCTACAGTTGGGCTGCCTCCATCACCTGAAAAGCCAGCCACCCCTGTACCTGCAAGGGTATGGATGATCTCTGTGCCGATATTCATTACACGCACGCAATTTTCAGCATTATCGCAGATAAAAAGATTGCCTGCAGCATTGATATATAAACATCCCGGATTGTATATTTGGGCGCTTAACGCTGACCCTCCATCTCCTGAATAACCAGCTACGCCTGTACATGCAATAGTTCTGATAATCCCGGCATTATCTATCTTCCTGATGGTGTGATACCCTGCATCTGAAATATAAATGTTACCATAATTATCTACGCAAACACCATTGATCTGCCCAAAAGAGGCTGTGATGGCCGGCACCCCATCTACACCACCAGATCCGGCACCTGCGATAGTATTAACAATGCCGGTTGCAGCATCAATTTTTCTTATCCTGCTGTTACCATAATCAACCATATATACATTCCCTGAATTGTCTACCCAAACGCCCCCAGGAATGCACATTGTAGCGAGCGGGGCATCCCCACCATCACCACCACAACCTTGATCTTCATGGCCACAAATATTAGTAATATGACTTGTTGCTGCGTCAATTTTGCAGGCAGCATCATTATACCAATCTGTAAAGAAAATATTTCCTGAATGGTCTACGAAAATAGCATCCGGCATAGTCAGCACGGCATTAATAGCCAGCCCACCCATTGACGGCATAAAAGCCGCCGGATCAAACCCACTCCCATGGACAATCGGGGAGATCACGCCAGTTGAAGCGGAAATCATCTGTATAGCATTAGTACCTTCATCAGCAACATAAATATTTCCGGATAGATCTGTAGCTACGCCATATGGTTGTGAAAAACCGCTACCAACTGTAGTTATAGTACCCTGAGCATGAGCCCCGGTAACAGACAGTGCAACCATAATTGTTGCAAAGAACATTTTAAAAAGTTGAGTATG
>CAIRZD010000368.1 GCA_903882965.1 uncultured Bacteroidota bacterium | reverse complement strand
TTCGCTTGTTTTCTTCCAGCAATTTTAGAATCTGCTGGCGTAGTTTATGGTTAATTGATCGCAATGTCATAGCTGCATTTTTTATAGCTACATAATCCATTTTATTTTGTTCGCCAGTTCCTTGCATTTTGAAATCCTTTTTAATTGTTTGGGATGGGCCAAATATAATATTAACTATTAGTAATACAACTCCTAATAATTTAAATGTAGATAATGCTTATCTGTGGTTAGTTAGGATAAAATTATCTACTTAATGGTCTTATATTATTTAGAAGCGATTCTAGCACTGGAAGAGCTATTTTGTCAGCCATGGCTGGATTATATTCTATCGTGCAATCCTCGTCAAATAAAAGGGCAAGCCTGTCAATATGTTCCTCTGCATAAGAAAGGTAAATGACGGGCATGATATTTTTATGCTTCTTTCTTACTTCTTGGATAACGCTATGAATATGTTTAGCAACCTCGTTAAAATTAAGCTCTTTGATTAAGGCTGTTCCAAAGGCGAATTGAGAATAATTATCAACGGTTACTATGATAATTATTTCACCATCTTTAACTGTATTTACTCTACCGAATGTAGAGTGAATATATTGTCCTGGACTTGTAGCTTTCAAGAGAATTATTTTGCCAAAAGTATAATTTATCGCCATCCCATTTTATGATCTTCTATGACTAATTTATTATTAAGGTTTGAGAAGTCCTATTAAGGTCTTTATATACGATAGTCCCACCCGGCTTTAATTGTTCTATAAGAGCAGGTGATATTGTTTTCACTGGTGGCATGATTAATATTTTATCAAACGGAGCAAATGATGGTATTCCAGTGAAGCCATTCCCGAAAAATCTCTTAATTGATTGATAACTCTTCATAAAGAAGTAATAACCTACCATGTCGAAAAGCTCCCGATCATTTTCAATAGTAAATACTTGAGCCTTCATTTCTGACATAACACACGCCTGATAGCAACTGCCAGTTCCTATCTCAAGAACCCTATCGTATTTATTCAAATTAAGCAGTTCAATATTTCTTGCAACATTATAGGGTCTGCCAATTATTCGCCCATTCGCAATAGGAAAATCTACATCATCATATGCTTGTCTATATAGACCTGAATCTACAAAGAAGTGGCGAGGTAAATTCCCAATAGCCTCCAATACATTTTCATCCTGAATGCCTTTTCCACGCAAAATTTCAACCAATTGTATTCGTAATCCTTTATGCATATACTGATCTTCCTGCGGTCTGCTTACTGACATTGAAATTGACATTTAGGGGTTATGTAATTTAATTAATCACCTTAATATAGGTAATCGGATGAATTTCCCAGCAGGTAGCTCTCCAATCTTTCTCATTACTGGGATTAGTAGCAAATGCCTGTCCTTTGTGTTCTGCGTCATAAAACAGCCATCCTGATATTTTGACCTTATGACCTATCAGTGTCTCTTTTAGTGTCTCTGTTGACCAATCTATGCCCTTTGCAGCCAATATAGCCCTAATCCTGGGTGTTACTTCAACAATGACTCTATATTCAGGTCCGGTGTGTTGATCGTCAGGAGTAAGCTCTATATGTGTATCCCGGTATGCAGGATCGGTTGTTTTACAATTACAGGTTTCAACTCCACCCATTTTTACATTGAACACATATCCAGTCAGTATTACTGCTTTATCTATTGGAAATTGTTCGTCATTACCACTTGAAATCAAGTCATTGAGAGTAATGCTAGTAACGTAATCGCTTTTAGTAGGAAAATTGTATCGGTTCTTATATTCATTTAACCGGTATTCTGGTCTTTCTTGATGGGCACTGCCATGAATATCACAATCAATGCCATCAATACTGATGACATCTTGCCCTAACGTGAATTGTGGCGCAAGAATTAATAGACAAGTGATAAATGAAAAAATCTTCTTTACGTATTGTAAAATCATTTTGTGGTTGCAGCTTTTATAAATTCATTTACCAATCCAAATATAAGCCAACTTGCCCACCAGGGCCATTCATCTTTCTTTGGATCGGCTTTAATAGGCTCTGTTTTAGATGTTGGTTCTTTTATTTTAGAATAAATAAAGTCTAAACCATATTTTCTCGACTCGTGTAGTTCATAGATCGACATATCGATGAACTCAACTGAGAACGCCGTCCAATTATCACAGCTGCTAAGAATTTCCTGTGTTGACTTTTTCCTAATCTCGTCTAGGTATGTATCGTATAGATACTGTTCCTTTTCTTTGAAAGTAATGGTTCTTCTTTTAAGTTCTTCATACCTCTGCCTATTCCTTTCCGTTCTCTGCTGCTTTTCAAAATCACTACTTGGGTTGGTATACGTTTGATGCTGTTGTTTTTTACTGTCAGTTTTAAAGGAATTATATTTATAATCGTAGTTTGCTCTTTTAACCGGATCTAATAGCACGGATTTTGCTTCGTTAACATCCTGCATTTATTTAGTCGTGTCAACTGTTTTTATTTTTTTCAATCCAATAATTCCGGTCTATTTAAAAGAAAAATCGGCGTGGGTGCCGATGTATGTAGTCAAACTAAAGTGGACTTTTTGTTAGATAGTGTTTCTTGATTTTACGAAGTTAAATTAAAAGTTTTTAGTTTTCAAG
>CAIRZD010000367.1 GCA_903882965.1 uncultured Bacteroidota bacterium | reverse complement strand
TAAACTGTTACAAAGTAAGCGCGTTTGCTGTACTTTTGCGTTTCGCATAACGCACTTTAACAAAGGTTTATATGATAACAAAAGAAGCGGTAATAGAAGCTTTGAGCCAGGTACAGGAACCCGATCTTGGTAAAGACCTGGTGACCCTTAACATGATAAAGGATATTGAGATAGAAGGCAAAAATGTTTCCTTCACTGTTATCCTTACTACACCTGCATGCCCGCTTAAAGAAATGATAGAAAAAGCTTGCGTCAATGCCATACGCTTGCTGGTGGATAAAGAAGCTATTGTAAAGGTGCACATGACCTCAAATGTTACCAACAACCGGAAAGATAATAAGTCGGTATTACCGGGCGTAAAAAATATCATTATGGTTGCATCCGGCAAAGGAGGTGTAGGTAAATCTACCGTTGCTGTGAACCTTGCTATAGGCCTTGCGCAGGAAGGTGCTTCTGTGGGGTTGCTGGACGCTGACATTTATGGGCCCTCTATACCAATAATGCTGGGGATCAGGGATGAACGCCCCAAAATGACGGAGATTGACGGCAAAGGAATGATAGTACCATTAGAGCGCTATGGTATAAAGGCAATGTCTATAGGCCTGCTTATTGATGAGAAACAGGCTGTTATATGGCGTGGGCCAATGGCCAGTTCGGCGCTAAAACAGTTTATTTCGGATGTATATTGGCAAAATCTTGATTATCTTGTTATAGACTTGCCACCCGGTACAGGGGACGTGCATCTTACAATGGTGCAAACAGTACCGGTAACCGGTGTTTTGATCGTATCTACACCGCAGGCTGTAGCCGCCGCAGATGCGCGCAAGGCCATTATGATGTTCAAACAACCGCAGATCAATGTGCCGATACTCGGAATTGTTGAAAATATGGCTTATTTTACGCCTCAGGAACTCCCTGATAATAAATATTATATTTTCGGAAAGGGAGGTGCGCGGAAAATGGCAGAACAATTTGACCTGCCTTTCCTGGGAGAAATACCAATAGTACAAGGCATTCGTGAGGGTGGAGACAGCGGGATACCTGCTGTTGTAGATGATGAACCGGTAGCTAAGAATGCGTTTATAAACCTGGCCAAAAGGGTGGCACAAAACATTGCCATTCGCAACGCCAGCCTGGAACCAACTAAAGTAGTAGAGATGAACCCATAAATAATGAGCTTTTGAATTTAGAATTTTAATTTTTTACTTTTAATTTTTGATTTTAACAAAGTACTTATGAAACAAACTTTGACCTCTTTATTAATGCTGCTTTTCTTACAGCCCGCTATTGCTCAAAGAAAGTATAATAAAACACCGGACCCGAAAGAGATAATCACAGTAAAGGTGTATGGAGGAAGTTTTGATCTCGGCAGTGATGATGAGGTAGCTGACAGGAAACCGGCTCATACTGTAAAACTAAAGGATTTTAAAATGGGTGCATATGAAGTATCCCAGGCACAGTGGGAAGATGTTATGGGCGACAACCCATCTGCATATAATTGTGGTGAATGCCCGGTGACCAATGTAAGCTGGGATGATGTGCAAAAATTCATAGCCAAACTCAATAGCTCAACCGGAAAACATTACCGCCTGCCTACTGAAGCAGAATGGGAATATGCAGCACGTGGCGGAAATACAGAGCAGCTCACAAAGAACAGGGATATAGTGGCACGCGGTGGTGTAAACGAATTACTTATAACAGATAAGAACGAAAGAGTACCTGAAAAAGACAAAACGGGTGATAGATACAGCGGCAAGAAAAACGCGCCACAAACTGTAGCATGGTTTGACCGCAATTCAGAAGACCATGTGCACCCAATTGGCAGAAAACAGCCAAATGAGCTGAAGATATATGACATGTCTGGCAATGTGGAGGAATGGTGCAGCGATTTCTATGCGGGTAGTTATGGCAGCAAAAACACTGTAGAAAACCCTACAGGCCCTGATGGCGGAAAATCTCATGTAGTACGTGGCGGATCAATAAGCAGTAACAAAGATGAGATCAGCGTTACCCGCCGGGCAGCTTATGTACCGGGAACAAAAAACAATTCTCTCGGGTTCAGGCTGGTTGAGGACTCCAAATAATATTTCAAAGAACAAATTTTAAAGAACAAATTCAATAGGGCTGGGCTAATCACCCAGCCCTATTGTTTGGTGGAGTGCCGGTATTTCGATATCTGTAAATCCTTTTTTCAGCAGTTTTTCACGGAATGCCTGTTGTACTTCATATTCACCATGCACAAGGAATAATTTGCGTACCTGCTTAATATCCTGGCAGGAGAGCCATTGGCTGAGATCATTATAATCGCCATGAGCGCTGAGGCTTAATATAGTACCAACCTCTGCTACAACATCATGATGCTCGCCGTATATGGTGACATGTTTGGCACCATTGCGCAGCAAACCACCGAGGGAATGCGGCTCGCAATAACCTACTATGAGAATGGTATTATTATGATTGTCAATATTATTTGCAATATGGTGTTTTACCCTGCCGGCCTCTGCCATGCCTGAAGCTGATATAATAACGCAAGGCCCTTTTAGTGAATTTAGCTTTATGGACTCATCGGCGGTGCGGGTGTATACTAAACCGGGGAAGGCAAATACATCTGTGTCTTTTTTGAGCAGATCCTGCACCTCTTTATTAAAACATTCGGGATGGTGTTTTACGATCTCGGTGGTTTCTATAGACAGGGGGCTATCTACATAATAAGTGAGTGCCGGAAGACGGTGCTCCGTATCAAGGCGATTGAGGAGGTACAACAGCTCCTGGGTGCGGCCCACACTGAATGCGGGAATGATGAGTTTGCCGCCTTTGGCAGCGGTATCTGTTATGAACTTTAAGAGTTTATCAGTAGCAGGGGTAATATTATCGTGCAGCCTATCACCGTAGGTGGACTCAATAATAATATAATCGGCCTGGGGAAATGGCTCGGGGCTATGGAGGATAAGATCGTTGTACCTGCCTACATCGCCACTGAATGTGAGCCTTGTTTCTTTTCCATTTTCTTTTAGTTTCAGGTTTACGGAAGCAGCGCCCAGTATATGGCCGCAGTCTTTGTAAAGCAGTTCTATATCGTCATCAATTTTTGTGGGCTGACCGAGTGGGATTGTTACAAATAATGGGAATACATTATTGGCTTCTTCTTCTGTGTATAATGGTTCTACAGGTTCGCGGTTTTGTTTTTCATGGATCTTGTTGATATGCAGTACATCACTCTCTTGTATATGCGCGGAGTCGAGGAGGAGTACCTTTGCTAACTCTGCGGTTTGGGGGGTGCAGAATATCTTTCCTTTGTAGCCGTCTTTTACGAGTTTGGGCAGCAGGCCTATATGATCTATGTGAGCATGGGATATGATAACATAAGTAATATCCCGCGGCTCGAAGCCCCAGTGACTATTGAGTTCAAGGGTTTCTTTACCAAGGCCCTGGAACATACCACAATCTAGGAGGACGTTCTTATTAGGGTTGATATGGAGCAGATGCTTTGAGCCTGTTACTGTTCTTGCGGCACCGTGGAAGGTTATTTTCATTTTGCTGTTGTTGTCTTTACAAATATCACATTAATATCACAGTTTTATCTCAGTTAGTTCGCAGTTGAGATTATTGGTGTTTTTCAAAAGTGTCATTGTTTTTTCGAGTATGGTGTATGTTTTTATTCATGTGTTGCTTTGATTGAAAATCTGGTGTCGATATTATGTGGATATTAAAATGTTTATTTTATTAATTGTTGTATTTGAAATGTATAAGGACCTCTCCCCGGCCTTCTCCCCTTCGACTTCGCTCAGGGCAGGCTTGGAGAGGGTGAGGTCGAATGAGCGCTGTGTAATATTTCGGGTGTATCATTTGCTATTGTTTTGGGAACTAAATTATGTAATGGAATAGTAAGTGGGGAGAAAGTGTATACACCTTTCTGTTTGCCTTGAACCTTGATTTGTCTGAAAATGAGATTATCATGATTGTATTCCTTGTCGCATGTTTTGGAGTTAGCGCTTTGAAGGCAATTTTTTAACATTTCGTGGCACAGTAATTTAACTTCTGTAAGTAGTTAAAACTACAGATCATGAAAAAGGCATTCTTAATATCGTTATTATCGTTTATAACCTCTTATGGTTTTGCGCAATCAGTAGATGCGCCGGCGAAAGTAAATAATGCACATTGCAGTGTGGACCCGGATATGCCCAGAAATGCAGTACCCGCATGGCCTAAGTCTGCATATACAGCAACACAAGACCCTTCGTGTGCTCCGTGTTATGAATATAAAAACAAACGCGGTACAGAAATAATGGAATGCCCGTTTTTAATTTTTGCGTCGGCAAGCAATAGCGCGCTGCTTAACGGGTCATCGGCAATGACGGTATTACCTAATGAGAACAGTAGCCTGGAAGTACAGTCGCAAAATACCTATACAGGTGAATACCCTGCATGCAGTAAAAGTATGTATCCCCCGCATACTACACCGGTTTGGCCAAAGACTGCTTATACTCCGGTAGGCAACCCCGATTGTGCTCCTTGCTATGAATACACTAACAAGCGTGGAACAGTAATTATGGAATGCCCTTACCTGGTGTTTCCTTCTGAAAAGGGTAAATAACTTTTTAGCTTGCGGAGATGCAAATCAGAAAAAAGCGGGCATAAACCCTTAATAATTAAAACATGAAACACATTGTACGGATACTGGATATCCAACAGGTAACACATAATGTAAAAAGTTTCAGGATTGAAAAGCCGTCGGGCTATACTTTCATTCCCGGTCAGGCTACTGACGTGTCTGTAAATAAACCGGGCTGGGAAAAAGAAAAAAGGCCTTTTACGTTTACTTCATTAAATGAATATCCTTATCTCGAATTCACCATCAAGCGCTATGAAAGCCATAATGGGGTAACGAACCAGATACACCAGCTCAAAGAAGGTGATGAGCTGGTAATAAGAGATATCTGGGGCGCTATTGAGTATAAGGGGCCGGGCTACTTTATTGCGGGCGGGGCAGGTATAACACCATTCATAGCAATACTGCGGCAACTACATAAAGACGGAAGGCTGAACGATAACAAACTTATATTTTCAAACAAAACAGCCATTGATATTATTTACGAAACCGAATTGACCGCTATGCTGGGCGGTAACGTGCTCAATATTTTATCGGAGGAAAACAGTGGCGAGTACATGCATGGCCGTATTGATGCCGACTTTATAAAAAAAGAAATAACCGACTTCAAGAAACATTTTTATGTATGTGGGCCTGATAAAATGATCACTGATGTTAGCGGTATCCTTACGGGTATGGGCGCTTCGGCTGATGCTGTGGTTTTTGAAAAATAGCTATCGTTCCCTGATTGCGGGTCGATTATTATTTCCAATTCATTCTACTTAGCCCTGCTGGTCTTTACTTTCTTTTGCTTGCCTCCTTCGACAAGCTCAGAACAGGCTACGAAAAGTAACAAAGAAAAGGGCCCCTCCGGCAAAATGCTCCGCATGCCGAAGGGCTAGCTAGACGCTGAAATGTAGCGAACCGGCAGGCAGGCAGGCAGGTACAATATAGCGCCGCGTGGTAGCGGCCGTGATGGAGCTAAGGAACTTTGTGCAGGGGCGTGAGCTGAGTAAATAATTACGATTGTGCCGTGATTGCCGCCAAGGTCCCTATATTGCTTTCGTATATTAACGTATCACTTTATAGGTCTGAGTGTATGAGTTATTTGTTATTTGCAAAAAATAAATCCCGCTCACAACATCAGAGAAAGAAATACATCTGGAAGTTCCATTTGATTGCTGTCGTAACGGAATTTGTCTACCAAAGACATCTGATATAGATAGACTTGCATTTTCATATCCTTGTGGCATTACTACATATAATTGATTCGACACTGGGTTCGGGTAAATATTCGTATATAAATCCCTTTTTATGGCTTGCTGTGCGAACAGTGTGCTTGAAACTCCATGTATTTTCACAAGCCAAAAATCAAAAGTGCCTGTTGTGTCACCATAATTGAATGTTACATTGCTGTCATCAGAAGCTGTATATCCTAAAATAGCAAAATTGCTATCGTTTATTTGAACTGCACATTTGCCGTATTCTTTATGACTTCCACCTAAGCTTTTTTGCCATTGCAAATTACCCGATAGATCGGTCTTTACTACCCACATATCTGTAGTGCCATAAGATTTCGTTACTTCCCCATCTGTTGACAACGTAGATCCAACCATCAAATATCCTGAATCAGATGTTTGTAAAACATAATTTGCTCCGTCTATATTACTTCCTCCATAACACTTTTCCCAAGTGATGTTTCCGGTATCATCAAGCTTTACCGTCCAAGAATCATATAATCCATGGTTCCCGATCACATCTCCATCGTTTGACAAAGTTGCTCCCGCCACAATAAAACCTCCGTCCACAGTCTGAGAAATAGAATATGCAAAATCCTCAAATGAACCTCCATATGTCTTTTGCCAATTTATTGCACCTGTGTCATTTAATTTAAATACCCAATAATCATCTGCGCCATGATTAAATGTAACATCTCCATCACTTGAAGACGTATACCCCGCTACAATATAACCTCCATCAGACGTTTGGTGTATTGCAGAAACCGCATCATTGGCAGATCCACCGTAACAGTGTTCCCATTTTAAAGCCCCTGTATCATCAATCTTCACTATCCATATATCATATCCTGTGCCACCGTGAAAGCCGGTTACTTGTCCACTATTAGTATTTGTCATTCCTGCAAGTATATAGCCTCCATCTGATGTTTGCACGATAAAATAACCAAAATCAGGGCCGGAACTACCATAATTTTTTGCCCAGTTAATTTTACCGGTATCATCAATCTTTACCACCCATATGTCTGAGCCTCCAAAATAATTTGTAATTTGACCATCGGTTGATAAAGTGGTACTTATCATTACATACCCTCCGTCCGTGGTTTGTTGAATAGATGCACCTGTTTCGACCAAAGCCCCCCCCATAACATTTTGCCCATATCAAATTCCCAAGGGAGTCCATTTTTGTAACCCAGGTATCTTCCCCACCATGGTTTCCACTTACTAATCCATTTACAGATAATGTACTTCCTATAGCAATGAAGCCATGATCATTAGTAGGACAAATGAATGAAGCATAATCATTATCAGAACCTCCATATGTGTACTGCCAAACAATTGAAGGTGTTTGACTATAGCAGATAAAATCAAAAGAAATTAAAAAAAATAAGAGACTAAAAAAAATACCCATTCTTTTAGTCGGTAAATCTTTTACCATTTTGGTATGGCATTCAATATTCACAATCATTTAATATTATTATAGCCGTCATTCAAATCTCATCAAATCATACAACACTATCTTTTGCTCGATAGCAGTCTATGTAAATTACACATTCTTCACTATGCTTTTCTTATATAATTACCCGCCAAGATTGATATTTCAATTGGGGGTAACAACACCATTGTGCACAGAAAATTTCATAGTTGCCATATTTATATTGAGCAGTAAATAGGGCGCTTTGAACTTTTGCCTGCACAGTCTACCGCTTTCTTTAACTATCCGTTCCATTTGCAGCATGTCCATATTTAAAGACCTTCTTAATCTGCCTTCAAAAAAATCGGCTTTATAAAAATTGTAGTACGCGACCTCTCCATCGGAAGTAATTACAATATCATTGAGGCCGATAACGAACGTTCCATCATGCACGGACTTCCATGACTTAAGTTTGCACAATTCACTGACGATATGCTTTTGCACTATTTCACTTACCAGATATGGCGTTTTTTCTGCCTCAACATTTACCGAATTGATACTAACAGGTAAACCAGCATTACCAGGATTAATTTTAAGGGTGACTTCTCCTGTTACCGGATCCTGAACTGTTACTGTATCCTGTTTGCCGTTATCTTTTAGTGTGACTTTGTTTTTATTAAAAAGTATTTGCTTAGTTTCATTTTGTGCGGTAGCGTGCAACCCACTTAAAATAGCGTAGATAAATACAATGGCGATAGTAATATTTAGTTTATTTATGCGCATAAGGCTTGAATACAACAATAAAATTACTTATTTTTATTTTGTGTGCAAGCCAGAGTTGGTATAATTGGGCTTTAAAAATGGATTTCGTGTGATTGCTTTGTCGCAGCCTCCACACCAAGCCACGCTTTGCTCCGCGCAATGACGTCTGTTATTTTAGGTGTGTTTTTAAAGTCCCAATGGTATAAAAACTAAAAATTCCCCGGGACTGCACTGTCCGACAGTGGGTTTGGGGAATTTTGGTACAGATAAACTGTACTAACTATACTACAATTTCCGTGCCAGCTTCGCTTTCGTCGGGCGGGGCTATCATTCCTTCTTCATGTGGCTCTGCGTGTGGGGCTTCGGCCAGGTCGCCGCCTTCATTCCACTCTACAATAAAGTTATTGCGGCCGGTGCCTATGAGTACGGTCATGAACCGCTGCTGTATAAGCTCGAGCATGGCCAGGAATGTGAATATGGCATGTATACGATTCTGGCATGTGGCAAACAGCATTTCGAATGGCACCCGTTTTTTGCCTTTGAGGTGGTCTATTAAATAAGTACGCTGACCCTCGAGGCTATAATTATACTTTACCACTACGTGCTGCGGCTTGAGGTGGCGCTCGGTAAATTTGCGGATGATCTTTTCGTATGCCTGCAACAGCTTGAACATTGTAACGGTCTGAATCTCGGTGCCTTCAGAGTATGACTCACCAAGGGAATTCATTTCATTTTTTATGTTGCCGCGTTTCTGCTGCATCTGCCGATCGGC
Organism: uncultured Bacteroidota bacterium; assembly: GCA_903882965.1. GTDB lineage: Bacteria > Bacteroidota > Bacteroidia > Chitinophagales > Chitinophagaceae > Nemorincola. Next base: position 7,506 of record CAIRZD010000367.1, on the reverse strand, counting down.
CTCCATTACGGCCATTAATTCGGAGGCTTCTTTAAAGCGCTTGTATTCGAGTATTTTGTCTACCAGTTCCTGCCGCGGATCTATTTCGTTGCCGAACAGATCTACATCCCTGCGTGGCAGCAACATGCGGGCTTTGATGCGCATGAGGGTGGATACAAAAAGAATAAATTCGCTGGCAAGCTCTATGTTGAGATTTTCGAGGGTATGTATGTAACTGAGAAACTCGTTAGTGATCTTGGCAATGGGTATGTTGTAAATATCAAGTTCATCGCGCTCAATGAAGAACAGGAGGAGATCGAAGGGACCTTCGAACTGGGGTAACTTTATCTGGTAAGATTCGGCCATTAAAAAAGTAAAAGCAAAAAAATAAAAAGTAAAAATAAAGAAATAGCACTGAAAACAAGCTATCCCATACCGATAAAGGTACGGGATAGCAAATATACTTCTGATCTATTAATGAAACTTGTATTCGATGCCTAAACTAAATGTTTGATTGAGCTGCAACCAACCGAGATTATTACCGGGCTGGTCTTTGTTTTGAGGGGTTGTGATGTATGGTATGTTGTTGTCATAAATAAATGTAGCCCCAACAGTGATGTTGAAAAATTTAGATATTTTGTAAGAGAGCAGGTTATCAAAAAGCACACTGATATTGCCGGGATTATCTCTTTTTATAATAACGCCGGTAGTGTCGTTCTTGGTATTTTTTGCCAGGTAGTTTGAATACAGGTCGAGGCGGGTTTTGAATACCGCTTTTTTGCCGATGTTAACCAGGTACCTGCCTGAGAAATAAGCCCCGAACTGGAATACGCTGGTCTTATTATATGGCACACCGAAGGCGCCCTGATCGGTCATGGTAGTATAATACTTATCGGCAAGCGTGAGCCGGGCTGCAATGGGCGACAGGAAAAAGCTGATATTGCTACCCCTGCGGTATTCTATACCAATGGCAGTGGTAAAGTATGCCGGAGATAAGAATTTAGAAGTAGAAGCACTATCAAAATGAGAGAGGGTATAGTTATATCCCTTTGTAAACTGGGATTTAAAATTGAACAGGCCTGTAAAATAAAAATTACTTGTATCGGCCCGGATACCATACTTAGAGGTAAAATCTATGCGGTCGTCTGTTTTGTGCGGAATGAAGCTGGTAGAGTATGCATAAGTAAGCCCGTATGCGAGATCGAGGTTATTGCTCCAGATATCCCAGTGATGGAGCCTGTTGAGGTACCCACTGAAAAGACCATTGACAGAGAGGGAAGCCAACTCACCGCCGGCAGCCCAGTTGTGCAGGAAACCTTCATTTGCACCGAGATCGAACACGCCGCCATGGGTCCATGCTATGGTATCTTTATTGGTTGTCTCCAGCGACTTTTTAACATCGTCTACATTTTTTATCTGTCCATTAGTTACAATAACACTACACAGGAATACTACTAAGGGTAAAACAATTTTTCTCATATGCATTAATTTTAGTTAAAGGCTTGTATTGCAAGCCATAAAAAAAGTTGCGCAAAAGTAATAAGTTACTCCAGATTAGGAAACATAGTGGTGAAAAATGTATAATTTCTTATTTATATTATTTAGGTTTATACTTAGCTTCATCCAAAAAACGGGCAGCATCAATGGGCTGGGCAAGCAACTCGCCCAGAGATACTTTGGGATTGCGGTTCATATACGAACAAACGATGCGGTAGCCCAACCAGGTACCGATATTGCCGGGTGAAACCCGAACTGTGTCGGCACCCGATTCCAAGCCTTTGGCAAAGGGGCCATCGCTGATGTATGGGTGTATATCATGCACTTCTTTGTCGTAAAGGAGGTTTTGGTGAATGAAGAAGTTGTAAATGAGCTCTTCGTTTGTAAGGCACCAATTGACCTGGAGATTGGTGAAACCAAACAATACCGAATCAGGATCGTGTGGTAATACCTTATGAAGAAAGTACTCCTCTTTACCGTGTTGTATCATCAGGTCGAGGAGGGATTTGTCATCGGTATTATACGGGTGTAACGTTTGGTATACGGTGCTGAACAGGGAAACAGGTAAATAAGATTTACGCAAATGAGCGCCCATATAATCAGGCACACCAATGGAATGATAGTATGGAAACTGCGGGCCTAAAAACATATCGAGACCGATGCACATTGTTGTGGGATCGAGCGGGAATGAAGGCCACTTGCTGAGGCCCATATTTACGTATATGATCTTTGGTATGCGGTAGTCGGGCATGTAATACTTCATGAAGCGGAAGCCGTCTGTAAGGGCAGCATCTGTCTCTTTAGTATCGGGATAATGGCTGTTAATGCTATCCTTGAGCTGTACAAAATCTTTGAAGGTAAGAAAGGGTTTAAGGCCATCAATTATGGCGCGGGAAGTATCATTGTAGTTACCATAAATACCATATGCCATAGTGGTATCGAGGAAATAATTGAGAAAATCGGGGTACTTGGCAAGTAGTTTTTGCAAGCCCTCGCCAATGTGGTTTGTATCAATGGCATAAAGATCCTGATCGAAGCGGCGGGTATCGAGTGCCACTTTGATGCCGGATACATCAGGGATATTTTCGGCCGGGTTATTGCAGCTGCCTACAAACAGGCATAGAGGCAAAATTGCTATTAAGAGGTAGCGCATATTGATTTGATTGAGGGCAAAGGTAAAAAAGTATAGTTGTAGTATGGGAAAATGACAAATTCTATCCTTACCATTTCTTAAAAATGACAAACACGGCAAGCACTATGAGGCAAAAACCTACGATATGATTCCATTCAAAGCGCTGCTTAAAAACAATGGTAGAGAACGCCATAAATACTACGAGTGTAATGGCCTCCTGTATGGTCTTTAGCTGTACAAGGCTGAACGGGCCGCCATCGTCTTTGAAACCGATACGGTTTGCCGGAACCTGGAATAAATATTCAAAAAAAGCCATTCCCCAGCTTATGAGGATGATAGAAAAAAGGCCAAGGTTCTGGCTCCACGACATATCTTTAAATTTCAGGTGGCCATACCATGCACAGGTCATGAATATATTAGAAATGACCAAAAAAATAACTGTTGTAAGTCCTTTCATAGTTTCAATTTCAAACGTTATAAAACCGGGCCAAAAGTTGCCACTTTAGCCGGTAATTTCTTTAATGATCTTACTGAGGCATGCAGGGCAATAGCAATTGGCACCGTCAACCATCGGCATTATTGGCGGCAATTTACTGCACCAGCAATCAGTGGGGCTACATGAAAATGCCACATTACATGCAGGGCAGATCTTGATTTTTTCAGCTTCCATGAGATTGAACAAATCTATGAAAAAACATTCCCTGAAAAAACCAATAATTATCGATAATCGTATATATTGATGTATTTTATAAGCGATAATGGTCAGCCATCAAATCATCATTAATAACGCATTAACAATAAGTTGCTAATGCTTTGATAGCTTTTGATTACATTTAATGCATTATATCTGTAAATCAATGAAATTTAACCGACGAAACTTTATCAGGTCTGCCTCCGTGCTTGCAGCTTTATCGCTCAGTGAGTTGGAATCACTGAGCGCAAAAGAATTGATAAAAACAGATGGTAAAGTAATTGCTGATGATGACGAAGCATACTGGCAAAATGTACGGCAGCTATTCCCACTAACAAAAGACTGGACATATCTTAATAATGGCACCTTCGGCCCATCACCTTACCCTGTTATTGAGGCTGTAAAAAATGGCATGCTGGATGCAGACCAAATGGGCAACTATGGCAGCTATGATGCAACTATACCTAAAATAGCAAAATTTGTAGGCGCTAATGAAGATGAAATAGCGCTGACGCATAATGTTACCGAAGGGATAAATACCGTGTGCTGGGGTGTGCCCCTGCAAAAAGGTGATGAAGTGATACTGACCACCCATGAGCATATAGGCAATGCGGCGCCATGGATGAACAGAATGAAACTACACGGCATTGTAATAAAGAAATATACGCCGGCCTCTACGGCTGCTGAAACACTGGACCGTATAGCTGCACTGATCAATAAGAAAACACGCGCAATAGCTACGCCACATATTCCATGCACACAAGGGCAGGTATTGCCGATAAAGGAAATCTGCAAACTAGCAAAGGATAAGGGTCTGTATGCACTGATCGATGGTGCACATGGATCTGGGATGATGCCACTAGACCTGCATGATATGGGATGTGATACTTATGCAAGCTGCTGCCATAAGTGGATGCTGGGGCCGAAAGGAACAGGGTATTTATATGTGCGCAAAGAATTTCAGGACACCTTACAATCACTATATTCAGGAGGCGGCACAGGCGATGACAAGTGGAACCTCATGACCGACCCCGTATCATTGGGTGGTTATGCACCAAGCGCCCACCGGTACTTTGGCGGCACGCAAGCCAATGGCTTGTATACGGGGGTAAATGCATCAATTGATTTTATTGAAACAATAGGCATATCAAATATCTATAACCGGATAAAAAGCCTGGGCAAATATACACAAGACCGTTTGCTGGAATTTGGAGACAGGATAGAACTACTTACCCCTACAGAAGAGATTTCGCGCTGTGCTGTAAATGGGTTTAAAATAAAAGGTGTGGATTATAAAAAGTTTTATGACGCCTGCTCTGATAACAAGATCCGTATCCGTATGGTACCCGAAAATGGCATTAATTGTCTGCGTGTTTCCACACATATTTATAACAACAAAACTGAGGTAGATAAACTTATGGACATGATCAAAAAAAGCATATAAAATATGTAGTCGCAAATACTGGCACAAACTTTGTAATATTTTCCCTAACTCTATATATTACCTATGCAGATAACAGTAATCACCCCTGAAAACAATATAAAGAGAGAAATTGAGCTCATTAATGATCTATTCAAAAACGGTCTGGAGCGGTTGCATTTAAGAAAACCGGATAATTCAATTGAAGAGAACAGGAAATATATAAAAGCTATTGACTCTCAATACCACTCCCGTGTAGTAATAAAAAACAATTTTGAACTGTTCAATGAATTTAATCTTGCAGGCATTCATCTGAATGGCCCATCAAGAAGGGACGAAGAAATCAGAAAAAAAACAGATCATATATCTCCCTGCCTGATCTCTACTTCATATCACACCTGGCAAAAGATCATAGAAAATGATTTTCATTTTGGATACGTATTCATAAGTCCTGTTTTTGACAGCATCTCAAAAAAAGATTACAAAGCCAGCATTGATCCATATGGCGCAATGAAAACAAAACAAAAACTTGCAGGCCAAAACAAATACTGCCCCCGCATAGTGGGCCTGGGTGGTGTAGGGATAAATGAGATCAAGGCGCTGCATGAGTATGGTTTTGACGGCGCCGCAATGCTGGGCACATTATGGATGTCTGGAAATCCGGTGGCTACTTTTGTCAGAGCTTTGAGTGTGGCGCAGGCATTACAGAACCAAGATGCCTGATACCATTTTGCAGGTTTGCAACCTGCTTAAAACCATTTCGGATCAGTTGTACTGCAAACCTTTCACTCCTGATACCGGATGCACAATACACTACTACCGGATTTTCCTTATTTATTAAATCATAACTGGCATCGATCTCTGATAATGGAATATTAATACCTCCTATGTTACCGGCTCCATGTTCTTCACGCTCCCTTACATCAACAAGCTGGATATCATTATTTTTTCGCAGCATCTGCAGTAACTCTTCATAGCTGATCACCTTCACCGGCACTTCACAATATTGCGGTATTGCTTTTAGTTCAGTGATATTTTTATTGGCTGCATTAAGTTTGAAATGGAAAATGTGTGTTTCCATATTCAGTGTATTGATCACGAGCAATTTTCCGGATAAAACAGCGCCGATACCAGTAATTATCTTGATCACTTCATTAGCCTGTATCGTACCAATAATACCGGGCAAAGATGCTATTACGCCTATCTCAGCGCAATTGGGTGATTCATCTGCACCGGGAGGCTCCGGGAAAATACAACGATAGGTAGGACCATTATTATAATTAAAAACCGACACCTGCCCTTCAAATTTATAGATAGCTCCGGAAACCATAGGTTTGTCCAGGATGACGCAGGCATCATTAATAAGGTAGCGGGTAGCAAAATTATCAGAGCCATCAACTATAATATCATAATCCCTGATCAGATCCAATGCATTTGTGCCATCAATAAAGAACGGGTATGTTTTTATTTTTACATTCGGGTTAAGGGCAGTTAATTTCTTTTCTGCAACAGATACTTTCAATTGCCCTATTTCCGGTTCTGTGTATAGAACCTGCCGCTGAAGGTTGGATATATCAACGGTATCGCCATCTGCAATTCCTATCTCCCCTACCCCTGCAGCAACCAGGTATTGTAACACAGGGCAACCCAAACCTCCCGCACCGATCATTAATACTTTAGCGGCACAAAGCTGCTCCTGCCCTTCTATACCAACTTCCGGCAGAATGGTTTGCTTGCTGTAACGTGCTTTTTCTTGTGGAGATAACATACTACGCCTTTTCTATCATTGTAAACTGCTCCCAATCTTTCCATACTGCCTTATACCCATTCTTTTCTATCATTTGCTTTACTTCGTTTACAGACCTGCTATCATCGATCTCAAATTGCTCTAATGATTCAGGCTCTACAACATAACCACCCGGGTTTGTTTTTGATCCTGCACTCATTGTGGTGGCACCCAGTTTTATGATGTGATCCCGGAATACTTCATTCTCCCTTGTAGATATGGAAAGCTCTATTTCTTCATTGAATATTCGCCACGCACATATTAGCTGCACCAACTCTTTATCACTGATCACTACCTTGGGCTCTATAAGGCCGGTTGCCGGGCGCAGGCGCGGAAATGAAATGCTGTAACGTGTTTGCCAAAAATTCCTTTCGAGATAACCTACGTGCAATGCGGTAAAAAAATTATCTACACGCCAGTCTTCCAGACCAATCAATACCCCAAGCCCGATTTTATGAATACCGGCGCTACCCAACCTGTCGGGCGTATCTAACCGATAGTCGAAGTTTGATTTTTTTCCCTTAGGATGATACTGTTTGTAATTTTCTTTATGATAGGTCTCCTGGTATACTAACACGGCATAAAGGCCTTCTGCAGCCAGTATCTTATACTCATCTTCATCTAATGGCTGTACTTCGATCGAGATATTTGCGAAGTACGGCCGTAGCAAGCGTATAGCATCCCTGAGATATTCAACCCCTACCGTTTTCGCGGCCTCGCCTGTTACTAATAATATATGTTCAAAACCTTGCTCCTTGAGGTATTCAGCTTCCTGCAAAATCTCAACACCCGATAATGTTTTGCGCCGCAACTTATTATCATAACTAAAACCACAATAGGTACAAATGTTCTGGCATTCATTAGATAAATAAAGCGGGGCGTAAAGCTGTATTGTATTCCCAAATCTTTTGCGGGTGATGCGGTGGCTTATTTGTGCCATCTGCTCTAAATATGGCGCAGCAGCAGGAGATATAAGCGCTTTAAAATCTTCAAGATCTTTT
>CAIRZD010000366.1 GCA_903882965.1 uncultured Bacteroidota bacterium | reverse complement strand
ATTGTTCCAATTTATTTTATTCCAGCTTTTGTCGTTTTTTCCTTCATGAGTGACGTAATCTGCAACCAGTTCTTTTAAGTTGCTAATTATTTCATTAATAGTTTTCCCGTAGGGTGTTGGCATCCAACCTTTGCCTTCTATTCTGCCCCACAATAAGCCATCATTTTTTTCAATTATCAATTCTATTTTTTTCATTTTGCCTGAAGATTTCATTGGTCATGAATAGTTTTTTTATTTAAGCCCTGCCTGTTTCAGTATTTTCTCTGCCAACCCTGTCGCTACTTCTTTTGAGCCATGATATGGTACCGGCAATGAATAACTATAATCTTTATGAACAAATATTTTATGGCTGCCTGTTTGCCTTATTTCTACCCAGCCTGCGTTCTTTACTTTCCTTATGAGCTCGCTTGATTTCATAGCAGCATGTTACTTAAACAAAGGTATCATATTTGATACTCGTTTCAAAAAACATTTTTAGAATACCAGATGTGGGGCGATAATAAATTATATCATTCTAATCTAAGAAATACGCCCATTTCCTGAAAGATGTGAACCATTTCCGGCGCGGTTTCTTTACGGTTCCAGTCTCTTTGCAGTTCGCATACAAGCTGGGCATTGCTGGTTAGTTTAGCCCCGGCCTGCTCCATTCTTCGCAAGGCCATTTCGTGTGCGATCAGCGATGTGCCACCTACTGCGTCTACGATAGGGTATACTTCGTAACCTTCTTTAATGGCATCGAGTGCAGGGAATGAAAGGCATGCTTCTGTCCATAGTGCGGTCATCAGCAGTTTTTTTCTGCCGGTAGCTTTTACGGCTTCATAAAATTCTTTGTCTTCCCATGCATTTATACTGCTACGGTCATAAGACGGGATATTTCCCAGGAGTTCTTTTATTTGCGGAATGGTATCTTTATTGGCACCGGACTTGACGTTCACCGTAGATAAAATAACGGGTAAATTATATGCTTTTGCTGCCAACACTGTTGCTGTAATATTTGCAATGAGTTGTTTTCTATCCATTGAGTTAATGGAATTGATCTGCGTAGGTTGATAATCAATAATGATCAAGGCGGCATTTTTGGGTGTAAGCAAGTGATCTTTTTCCTGATCGCGGATGGTGAGGCTACTCATGGTTTTGTTTTTGGGTGGTGATAAAATCAGTTTGTGCCGGAAAAATATAATTACCTCCGGGGTGTTAAAATAGAGTGGTGGGTATTTACTGTTTCCTCTATTCAAATATACAAAAAACACCTTGTAACGAAATCCTATTGAGCGGTTTTTTTTAATACGGAACTAACAGTTGCAAGTCAGGATACCCGCCATTGTTTAGTTACCTTTGCCGCTCAAAACCATAACAATGAGTATCAGGGAGCGGCAAAAGAAAATAATGGAGGCAGGAGCAGCCAATGTTACAAAATGGATAGGATCTACCAGCTCTGTATTGCTGCATACGGTTTTGTTTGTGATATCGTTTGTACTCCCTTTTATGGGGTTAGTGAGCTTTGAAAGAATGCTGCTTGTACTGACCACCATTGTATCGCTTGAGGCGATATACCTCTCAATATTTATACAGATGTCGATAAATATGAGCAACCAGAACATAGGGATCATACAGGAAGATATAGAGGAGCTGGGAGAAGACATTGAAGAAATAGGGGAAGACATTGAAGAAATAGGCGAGGATATTGAAGAACTGGGAGAAGATATAGAGGAGATACAGAAAGACGTAGATGAGATACAAAAGGATGTGGATGAAATACAGGAGGATGTAGTGGAGATACAGGAAGAAACAAATGAAGAAGATGAGAATGATAATAAAGAAAACGAGATATTATTATCCATACAGGCCACCTTGCTGCATTTGCAGAAAGAGATAGAGCAGCTAAAACATACTAATAAATAGCTTTGTCATATCGCATATGTAGGGCATAAAATGATCTGAGCAACCATATTTATCCTTAACTTGCAGTTACCACTTTTTATAATGTAAATGAAGATATTAGGCACAATTTCCGATCCGATAAGCGTAGCAAAACCAAGTACGGCAGCAGACCGTTTTTTTGTGTCACTGATCCGCGATGAGCGGGACCTCCCTTTTATATACCTTACGTTAAAGATCACTTTTACACTTTTGCCACTCGCAGTGCTGCTTTACTGGCCGGGTATTCCTGGATCTATATGGTGGATAGCAGCTATCCTGTACCAATTCCTTAATAACGTGACGTTTAAAGGCCCTTACGGCCTAATGATGCACTGTACCAGCCACAGGCCATGGTTTAAGGCGAAATATGGCTTTATAAACCATTACCTGCCATGGGTGATTGGTCCTTTTTTCGGGCAGACTCCCGAGACGTATTATGCGCATCATGTTGGTATGCACCACCCGGAAAATAATATGCCCGAAGATGAAAGTACTACGATGCCTTTCCAGCGGGATTCTTTACGCGGATTTTCCCGCTATCTGGCTACGTTTGTTTTTATGGGTATATACCACCTTTGCAGTTACTTTGTGCGCAAGCACCGTAAGCGACTTCTATACAGGTCTGTGCGCGGGGAGCTGCTATTTATTGCGATGTGTGTAGGCCTCTGCTTTATTAACTGGCCGGCTACTCTTGTAGTTTTTATATTGCCTTTCTTTACTTTCCGCATTATAGCTATGACCGGCAACTGGGCCCAGCATGCGTTTATAGCAGCCGACGAGCCGGGTAATGCCTACAAAAACAGTGTTACCTGCATTAATACCAAGTACAATGTAAAATGCTGGAATGATGGCTATCATATCAGTCATCATCTGCAATCAAATATGCACTGGACTGAGCACCCAACATACTTTCAGGATACGCTTGATGATTACATCAAAAACGATGCGGTTGTATTTGATGGTATTCATTTTTTGCACGTTTTCATTTACCTGATGAGAGATCGTTATGATTTGCTGGCAAAGCATTTTGTGAACATCGGCGACCGGTTTTCTTCCGATGAAGAAATCATTGCATTTCTCCGCTCGCGCACGGGTAAGATAGATATGAGGCCATTTATGGTGCCGCAAGTAGCATAAAGGATCTTTTGCAGGAAGGGTAGTGTATCGATGGGGGGCTAAGGAATTGTTAAAGCTATACTTACCTGAAAATCTATCAATCAATAGTGGGATTGGGATCGTATATACTTCAAAACCAAAAACAATGAATCGTGCATCAGCATATTTATCAACGCTACTGATATCAGCAAGCCTTAGTTCGTGCGGGCAAACTGTCTCATCACAAACTGCGAAACAAGTAGCACATAACTTCCAGAAGGATGTAATACCCTCAGACCTTTCTAAATATAGCCAGGCTACTTTTGCAGCAGGTTGTTTCTGGCATGAGGAGACTTTATTTGAAAGTATAAAAGGCGTTGTAAAGGGCGTTTCGGGCTATGCAGGTGGCACGACAAGGAACCCAACCTATGAAGATGTGGAAACAGGCACAACCGGCCATGCCGAGACTGTAAATGTATATTACGATAGCACTATGGTTTCTTATACTACACTATTGAAAGTATATTTTGAATCAATGGAAGACCCTACGCAAGTAAATGGCCAGGGACCCGATGAAGGTACCCAATACCGCAGCATAGTCTTTTACAGGAATTTTAAGGAGAAAGCGATGGCAGAGGAGTCTATCAATAAATTAAACAAATCGGGCAAATACAAAAAAACGATAGCTGCGCAAGTAGTTCCATATACTGTATTCTGGCCCGCAGAAGATTATCACCAGCGATACATTAACACCCACAGCGATGAGCCTTATGTATCAAATGTTTCGATAAGGGATATTGCCCGCTTCCAGGCGGCCCATCCTGAACTTATAAAGCCCGGGCATAATTTTGCTTTGAAAAAGTAGTATGTATTTTGGGGGAGAAGGATCAAGATAAATTGATCACACTTTGTCTTTTAACCGGAATATGAGTTTCTTCACGTTGTTCACCTTGGTGCTGGATACAAATATTTCGCAGTTAGTTCCGTTATTAAATTTGTATTCAAACTCATCGCAGTCTTTATCAAATATCACAGGTTGCATACGAGTCATGAACCTTTTTACGAAAGAGATACGGGTGTGTATGTTTATCTTTTCATTAGTACCCATTGGCATTGATCTAAAACATTTTGGGAGCAGGTCGCCTTCATGCTCCTGGAATTTTTTTGTTACTTTAAATTCGGGGAAATAGACAGAGCGCTCCTTGACTTTCCCATTCTCGCCGTAGGTGTAATTCTCTATATGTATTATGTCTTTGTTGTTGTCGTTTAGCCTTACTTCTTTTATTTTTTGAGAATTTTTATCATAGTATGATTTGGTGTAAAATTCTATTTTCCCGTTATAGTAAGCGGTTTCTGTTACAATTGTTTCGCCGGTTTTTTTATCGGTAGCATAATCGTAATTTTTTTTATAATTATTGCCATTCAGCTTGTTATCCTCTGACTGGAATATTTTCCTGCCTTTATCATCATACCTCCATTCATTAGCTTGTTGCAGGTTATCGTCTTTATATTCTTCGGTTTTTAGTGCTTGTTTTTTACTGTTAAAGAAGTTGACAGACTTATAAACAGCGTTGTCGCGTATGTGGTAGCATATTGCTTCTGTAACCATGCTATCAGCGGTGGCATATATAATGGAGCTATCTGTGAGGAATAGGCGCACGCTATCAGTAAATGTATAGTTGTAAGTGTATTCATGAATTATCATTCCTGTCTGGTAATTATTCCATCCAGCTTTGAATGTAGCCTGTGCATGAGCGGATACACTGATTGTGAGCAATATAAAACAGGTAATGATTCTTTTCATTTTAGAGTTATACATTTTACCCCAAATTGGGATATCCTACAATGTAGATAAGCTAAGTATAGGGTGCAATTTTTTTTAGTAACACTGTGTGGATTGCTTAATATTAGCGTAATAAAAATCGCCCCGAAAAGTATCGGGGCGAAGGTATTTTATGAAAATTCTAAAAATGTTGTTATTGATCTGATTTATTATGAGTAATAAAACATCTAAAGCCAAGAGACATTACTGTATAAACATCATTTTTGTTATTGGCTCTTGAAGGAGGATCATACCCGTCAATATAGTCGGACTGGCAAACGGTATATTGGAAGTTAGCATTAAGAACGATACCTCTTAAGAACCAAACCCTATTTGCAATGTGCAAATTATATCCTAAATTAAGTGGGAAGTAAAGAGCCGTAGAGTTTTTCTCAATTACAGGGTTATCCAATCCTGTGTTAGCAACGAATATAGTTTCGTTGGGGTTAGATATCTTTACAAGATCATTATTGATCACTCCAATACCACCGCCAACATATATACCGCCAATTAGCCTGGTAACAATATTGTCGTTATAGTTTTTGTAAAACATATGAATGAATGTACCGATCTCTACTGTCAAATGCTGATCTACTGAAGTATAATGGTTCAAACTGTGAATTAATCCATTACTTTCCAAATATCCATAGCTAACTGTTTCTCCGAAGCTCATACTTTGAGATATGTTCTTTTCGAAGTAGCCAATGTAAGTCTGCTGCGGCCGTGAATTTGGAAGATCTCCGAACATTTTGGTCCTACCTAAGCCAAGCCCTATACTATAGTCATGCCCATGATTTCTTGATGAATTATTATCATCACTCTCATCGTCAGAACTATTACTTCTTTCACGTGAATTAATATCAGTTCTTACCTGAGCAAAAGAGGGAGCACAAGCTAAAATGCATGCAGATAAAAGGATGATAATTTTATATTTCATACGCGTGGAATAGTCAAAGTTAAGGTATTATTTAATATCTCCACATTTTTTGTTTGTAATTGTTTATTTCCCTTTCAATGCGTGCTGCTTCCTGCAGTTGCTTTGAAATATCAGTAGGATACTTATCTTTTATCCTAAGGTCTGCCGGGTTAGATTCTTTTACAATCAAAGTTTTAAAGTTACGTTGTATGAAAAGATCATCATAGCTCTCATTGTATATATCTCTTTGCGGATCTATCACTTCTTTAGCTGCAAACAGATTACGGCATTGTGGGAAATATAACCAGAATGGGTGCTGCTCAGCTATAAACTCACCGGCGCTTGATTTCAGTTTTCTCACAGGTGCTAAACCTATGATTTGAGTAATAACCCTGCCGCGTGTTTTATCAAAGAAGATATCTTCTTTAATTTCAAACTTAGTAACAGAATCAGCGTTAAACTCATTGAATACTGTTTTAGTGCCGGTTTGCTCACCTGTTATAGAATCGAATATTGGTACAATCGCACTATCAGTAAATATTTTCATTACTTTTTTGTAGTTCAACTGGCTTTTGAATCCTTCATCAGCATATGGTATCAGCCTATTAGTTCTGATCGCATCCATAATTAACTGCATCAGTGTTTCACCAGGAGTAGCAAAAATTTTATTTACTGAATCTCTAAGGTCAATGTCTCTCCAGATACGTTTGTAAAACTTGATATTGTTTTTATTTATTTTAGGAAACGCGAATGGCTTTGCGCCTTTTAGCATTGTTTGCTTATAAAACCCATCAACCGGTTTACTGTTTTCTAATGTGTAATCATTAGTAGTAGTGGTATCAGCTACGAGGGTATCAAGCAAAAAGTGAGAAGAATCAGGAATGACATCATCATTTTGTTGTGAACTTGCCATGGGCGCAGGCGATTTGGTAGCTACTGCAGGGTGTGTAGCTGTAGAGTCCTGTCCTGTTTGCGCAGTTTTGGCTTTTTTCTTTTTCTTTTTT
>CAIRZD010000365.1 GCA_903882965.1 uncultured Bacteroidota bacterium | reverse complement strand
TCATTTTGGCGGGTCAGGTTTTGATAATAAGCCTGTTGCTGGTCCACCAACTCAGTAGGAGTTTTGCATAACAATAATCCGCCAATCTCAATGCCGTCTTGAAAACGACTCTCGGGATCAACTAGCAGTCTAAATTTTGGTTGCTCTTCGAGTTTAACTGGCTCCCATCCTTCGCGTAATCTTGCAGAAACGTTCCGGGGGTCCGCGCTGTTTAGCATCGAGACACGAATCCATCTGTATGACATACCTGCTTCTCTATCCGGTTCAGGTAAGAGTTCTGGGGGCGTCCACTGCTTGGGGCGCTCCGTCAAGTCACGGGTGGTCATTTCACGCGGTATTTTATTTTCAGCCATTTTTAGCCTCCAGTTTTAAAACTTCTCTAGCATATTGCTCCGGCGTTATTCCCCACTTCTTAGATAGCGCAATTTGAGTTGGACTCAAAGTCACTTTCTTAGGAGCCGTGCTACGCGTAGCAGGGGCTACAACGACTGATCTTGTAGGGTTTGAAGCCCTTTGATTACTTGTGTCGCTTTCAAATTTATCTGGAAAGCGTTTACGCAGTGTTTCATCTATTCTACGATAATATTCCGGTGAAGATACAACTATACCTTCTTCTTGCAATTCGTCATGTAAAGCCAATGCCATAGCGGTCATTTGCTTTTCTTTAGGATCACCAAACCAATTATTCTTTTCTCGCCATTTAATAGCTACTGGGTCTTGCTGAACCTGCACTGGTGCAGGTTTAGGCATTTCATATTTCGGCTCTAGCGGAGCAGGTCGATAATTTTTTACTTTATCTGCCTTCATCGCGGCTTGAGTCATTGCTTCTTGCGCTTCTATAACTCTATCAGATTCTCCAGAATCATATGCTTCTTTATATTGGCGCTTTGCTTCGCTTAATTCTAAGTCCACAGCACGTTGTATAGATGCTAATACATCTTTTTCGCGGTCATGTAAACTAGATTTAAGCCTATTATTCTCTTCAATAATACGTTGTGCAACAGAAATTGCTTCTTGTTGCTCACGGAAAGCCCGTTCTTTCTCTCGCCGTTCATCATGAGCAAGTTTTTTTAACTGCACCAACTTCTTTTTTACTTTCGCAGAATAATCTTCTAACTCATCATTATAAAGTTCTTCTCGAATGTCTTCAGGAAGCGGTTCCTTACCTTGATCTTCGGGTGGTGTATCGTCTTGTATCTCAATACTAATCTCTTCGACCTCGTTTTCCTGTTCATCCGGGAATTTAAAGTCGGGTTGGTCTAGTTCTGCCATTTTGTACGCTCCTTAACTGCGTTACTTGCGGTAAATACCGCGTGGGTCTTCTACCGTTCCTTCTACTGAGTCATCATTAATCATGCGGAACTCCTTACCATGAATAACAAGTCTTGATCCTGCGTGAGGCCGGACTAAAATGAAGTCTCCTACCCTACACCAAGGCCCAGTTGGGAATTTTTGCTTGTCTTCATAACAGTCGGGACCTAACGCAACTACAAATAGGACGGTTGTTAGAATCTCTTCGTTATGAAGTGTTATGTCAGGCTTCGCAAGCCCACTACTAAACTCTTTTTCCGGCTCAGGGATCGCGCATAAGATGTGATATCCACTGGGTTTGGGTAATTGTTTGGCTTTTTCTTCTGCCGGAGCATGGATAGAACCAATAACTTGTGGGTTTGCGGGGTTTGTTGCTAATAAAATTTCACTCATCGTCTTCTTCTGCCCTTTTCTGTAGGTCTAAACAGTACATCCTTGCGGTAAGTAGACCTTTAACTTCACCACAAACTTTTTTGTAGTCCGAAAAATCCCGGCAGGTATCATCTGCTAGGCTTTCTTGGAGCGTAATAACCTCTTTGTTAATCTTTTCGATTAGATATTGAAGCCCTTGATGTAGCATTTTCTTTATCAGCCTCTAGTTTTGCTGCCGTTTTCGCAGAATCCACTGCTAATTCCATGCGTAATTTATGTTCTTCCGCC
>CAIRZD010000364.1 GCA_903882965.1 uncultured Bacteroidota bacterium | reverse complement strand
GTCAGTTCATCCAGTTGCTTGCGGGTATACTCGCTTCCACCGGGCACAGAGATCATAACTATTGTCTCCGCATCATCAAACACTTTAAAGCCTGTACCATTTAATGCGTCACAATACACCTTATTTAAAACCTTAGCATTCTGTATTTTCATTTCAAACCGTATATCCGGTTTGTCATTACCATAATGCCACATCGCATCATCAAAGGTCATCCGTGGAAATGCCTCAGTGATCTCTACACCTTTTACATCTTTGAACACATGTTTGAACAGTCCTTCAAAAGTATTGAGGATATCTTCCTGCTCTACAAAACTCATTTCACAATCCACCTGCGTAAATTCCGGCTGCCTGTCTGCGCGCAAGTCCTCGTCTCTGAAGCATTTTACCACCTGGTAATAGCGGTCATAGCCACTCACCATAAGCAGCTGCTTAAAGGTCTGCGGGCTCTGCGGCAACGCATAAAATTCACCTTGGTTCATGCGCGATGGCACCACGAAATCTCTTGCGCCTTCCGGTGTGCTCCTGATAAGAAATGGCGTTTCTATATCCCAAAAGCCCAGCGTATCCAGGTAGTTACGTACAGAACGGTTTACCTTGTAGCGTAGTTCCAGGTTCCTTTTCAATGGCGGGCGGCGCAGATCCAGGTATCTGTATTTCATACGCAGTTCATCGCCACCATCTGTATCTTCTTCAATCGTGAATGGTGGCGTAGCGGCAATATTGATTATTGTAAAATCAACTACTTCCAGCTCCACATCACCGGTAGGTATTTTTGAATTCTTATTAGTGCGTTCCACTAATTTTCCTTTTACCTGTATCACATATTCCCTGCCCAGCGGCTGTGCATCAAGGCGCACATTAAGCTGCTCATTAAAGTACAGCTGCGTTATACCATAGCGGTCACGGAGGTCTACAAATGTTATGCTGCCAAACTTCCGCACGGTCTGCACCCAGCCCGCAAGCGTTACTTCATTACCCACGTGCTGCGCACGCAACTCACCACAATTATGTGTACGATACATATATATAACTTAAAAAGGACTGCGAAGATAAGTTTAATGGCTCAATTGCTCAATGGCTATGTGATGTATTTATTGCAGATAACCTAAAATAAATAATTATCTTTATAAGAACTAAAAAATCAACCTGATGAAAAACCTTTCCAAAGGATCGCTGCTGTTGCTCAGCTTTACCCTATGCTTTTTCGCACAGCGTGTATCTGCCCAGGTAACCTTTACATCCTGGGTGCATCCACCCAGCATCACATTGTATGCAGCTGATACTTCAGCCGGGATAACCACTTCATCATCAATCTCTGCGGATGATATATATTCAGACACTTTGGCAATTGGCTTTAGTTTTAATTATTTTGGTGTCGCATATTCCAAATGCCTGATTGGCGCAAATGGCAATATCTGTTTTGATATTTCAAAGGCAGCGGGATATAACGACTGGGTTATTTCTACCCCATTATTGAGCAGTTTGTCAACCTATAATACTATCTGTGGCCCATGGTGCGATATGGATATTTTCTATACAGGCAGCAATATTGGTGAAGTAACTTATTTTAGTTATGGCACTGCCCCAAACAGGCTATTTGCCGCCAATTTTTGCCACAATTCAATGTATTCGTGCTCCGGACAATATACCACTTCCCAAATAATCCTCTATGAATCCACAAACGTTATAGAAATGCATATTGCTCATAAGGATATCTGCACTGCATGGAATGGCGGGTATGCTATTGTGGGCGTACATAGTGATTCTGCTACAGCAACAGCGGTTACTGCGCCCGGAAGGGATTACCCCGCTACATGGACAGCCGCTAACGAGGCATGGCGTTTTACTCCATCCGGCAGCACATATACTGTTAGCTCTATCCCGTATGCCAATATCCCTTATTATACAGTTTATTGGTACGATAGCGCCACGAATGTTTACCTCGGCTCAGGAGACTCAATAGTACTTACACCCACTGCCCCTACCACCTACAAAGCTGTAGCTGTAAATTGCATAGATACCGGCACTACCGGAGTTGATTCTGCAGGCACTGGCTATATGTACTTATTACCCATTACGGGCACTGGCATTGGTCCATTAACTGCTAATCAAAAACTTTCCATCTACCCTAACCCCGCATATAATGAGTTGAATATTGCTGCTGACCAACTAATAACAGACATCACGATCACTGACCTTTTAGGCCAAACCGTGATCAACCAGCAGAATAATTCCAGGCATGCCGTAATAAATATTAACGCGCTGCCCCCTGGTATATACCTCGTAAAAGTGAATGGCACAATGATGCGGAAGTTTGTGAAAGAGTAGTTGATCTTCTTTTATTGAAAAATATTTTTTGGAAAATTGAACTAACTGCATTTACCTTTGCACCAGTTCTTTTATATCACTTATCAAGAAAGGCAGAGGGTCATGGCCCTGTGAAGCCTTAGCAACCTTTTCCCGGGGCACCGGGAAAAACAGGTGCTAACTCCATCCTGAGCAATCAGGACAGATAAGTCAGACGCAATAGTTTGCTGATAACTCCCGCTAATAGCGGGATTCAAATAACTCAAGCTCCTCTGATTTATCGGTGGAGCTTTTTTATTGTCCCTACTCGAGGAGGGGCCATAGGAAGGCTATGCCGGTAATCTTTTTTTGGTAACGTGTATAAAAAATCAACCAATTTTTTAACCACAAAAAATCTAAAAAGATGAGCAACGCAACTAAACTGATCCACAGCATTCCCGTCGATCCACTAACAGGTTCTATATCAGTACCCATTTACCAGACATCCACGTTCATACAGGAAGCACCCGGCCAAAATAAAGGCTACGACTACGCCCGCAGTGATAACCCCACACGCGCCGCACTGGAAAAAATAATCGCTGAGCTGGAGCACGGTGTTGCTGCATCTGCCTTTGCCAGCGGCCTTGCTGCCATCGATGCAGTAGTGAAGCTGTTGGAAAGCGGTGATGAGATACTGGCGGTAGATGATATTTACGGCGGCGCATTCCGGCTGTTCACACACATTTATGCGAAGTTTGGTATCAAGGTGAAATATGTAGACACCACAGATGTGGTAAATGTACTCGACGCTATCAATTCAAAAACAAAACTCGTATGGTTGGAAACACCCACCAACCCTACGCTCAAGATCAGCGACATTGCAGCCATTGCGGGCATCGCAAAACAAAACGGGGCTTTGCTGTGTGTAGATAACACCTTCGCTTCCCCTGCCTTGCAGCAACCCATATTACTGGGTGCCGATATCATAGTACACAGTGCCACAAAATACCTCGGCGGCCACAGCGATCTTATTGCCGGCTTGGTCGTAACCAAAACAAAAGAACTTGGTGATAAAATAAAATTCATCCAGAACGCAAGTGGCGCAGTACTTTCTCCTTATGATAGCTGGCTGGTGATACGCGGCGTGGAAACATTATATCTCCGTGTAAAAGAACACAGCCGTAATGCGCAAATAGTAGCCGAATACCTGCAAACCCACCCTGCTATAGACAAGGTTTACTATCCGGGATTGACTACACACATCAACCATGACATTGCAGCAAAACAGCAAAGCGGTTTTGGAGGCATTGTATCATTCACGTTAAAAGAAGATACCGAACTGGCTGCTAAAAATGTAGTTTGCAATACAAAGCTATTCAAGCTCGCAGAGAGCCTTGGCGGTGTAAAAAGCCTGCTCTGCCATCCTGCTACCATGACACACAAAAGCATCCCTGTTGAAAAGAGGCTGGCTGCAGGAGTCAAAGACAGCCTCATACGCCTCAGCGTTGGCCTTGAAGATGCAAACGACCTGGTAAAAGATATAAGCCAGGCACTTGGCAAAATAAACTCTGTAGCAGAAAAAATCGCAGCATTTCAGTAAATATGCTAATGCGACAACAAAAAAATCAGGCAATTAATTTTCAAACTTTCTAAAATTACACTACCATGTCTATACAAGATCAAAAAACAAAACTTAACATCGGCCTGTTTGGCTTCGGAGTAGTAGGCGAAGGGCTCTACAAGGTATTGGAACAAACACCTACTTTAAATGCTCAAATAAAGAAAGTATGCATAAAGCACCCGGAAAAAACAAGAAATGCACCGCATGAATTATTTACTACCGACGCTTCTTTGCTGCTAAACGACAATAGCATTAATGTGATCGTAGAGCTTATTGACGATGCAGATGCCGCATACCATATTGTAACAAATGCCCTCATGCATGGAAAAGCGGTGGTGAGTGCCAATAAAAAAATGATAGCAGAGCACATTGAGGAGCTTATAGCCTTGCAAATTGAGTATAATGTACCGTTTCTCTATGAAGCGGCCTGCTGTGCCAGCATACCGGTGATCCGCAACCTCGAAGAGTATTATGACAACGATCTGCTGCAAGGCATTAGCGGCATCGTAAACGGATCAACTAACTACATCCTCACAAAGATTTTCGAAGAAAAGATAAGCTTTGAAAAAGCTTTACTGCAGGCACAGGAAGCGGGCTTCGCAGAAAGCAACCCCGCGCTGGATATCGAAGGTACAGATGCGGTCAATAAGCTGAGTATACTATTAACACATGCTTATGGCATCATTACCCCACCGCTGGCTTTAGTCCATACAGGTATAAATACGCTTCACGAAGCGGATGCTGTCTTTGCTAAAGAAAAAGGTTATGAAATAAAATTAGTGGCGCAGGCACACAAACTTAAAAACGGAAAAATAGCAGCCTTCGTTGCCCCGCAATTCGTAAATGATTCCAGCCAGCTCTCTACGGTCAAGAACGAATACAATGGTGTTATCATTGAAAGCAGCCTTGCCGATAAACAGTTTTTCTATGGCAAAGGCGCTGGTGGTTTTCCTACGGCATCAGCCGTTTTAAGCGACCTCTCCGCGCTGCGATATAATTACAGGTATGAATATAAGAAACTGAAGTACCAAATACCATCGGCGCTCAACAGTGACTTTTACCTCAAAGTATGTTTCAGTTTCAAAAGCCTGACACAGGTACCTCACAAACGCTTCAGCCGCATACTGGAATGGAGCAGCAACGAAACCCGCTGCCACATCACAGGCATCATCCATTTTTCCGAACTGGCAAATAGCAACTGGTGGAAACAACCCGGCATATCATTCATATTATATCCCGATAGCATCATTGATGATTTCGAATTAACTACACTGAAAAACCAGTCTGTATATCTATCTGAAGAGGTATTTGCCTGACCAATTCTTTTATGAAAAAAATAGTCATAACTGCAACATATTCAGTTGACTATCAGCCAATAAGACATAGTGGCGTTTTCCTGTTTTTTTACATGCCAAAATTTCCGCATAATTGATTTGGAACGCTTTTTATGCATATAAAGAAACAGGAAAACACACCATTATGAACTTAGCCAATTTTACGATTAAGGCACAGGAGATCGTGCAGCAGGCACAGCAACTCGCCTTCGACAACCAAAACCCCAGCATTGAAACAGCCCACTTCTTACAGGCACTGTTAAATGACAATGACGGGCCTATCTCTTATTTGCTCAAAAAAAATAACGTAAATATCAGCTTTGTAGAAGGCAAGCTGAGAGAACAAATAGCCAAATTACCAAAACTACAAGGCGGCGAACCGGCCCAAAACATAAGCCGTGAAGCTAATAACCTGGTGCTTCGCACAGCTAATATTTTAAAAACATTCGGCGACGAATTCGTTACTCCGGAACACCTGCTTATAGCTATACTGCAAGTAAATGATGACACCGGAAAATTACTCAAAGACGCAGGCCTCACAGAAAAAGGCCTTACTGCCGCGATCAAAGAACTCCGTAAAGGCAGCACCGTAAATTCTCAAACATCCGAACAGCAATACAACGCGTTGCAACGTTATGGCCGCAACCTCAACGAGCTTGCCCGTAACGGCAAAATGGACCCCGTAATAGGCCGCGACGAAGAGATTCGCAGAACATTGCACATACTCTCCCGCCGTTCAAAGAACAATCCCATACTCGTTGGTGAGCCCGGCGTAGGTAAAACAGCTATCGTAGAAGGTCTCGCCCACCGCATCATAAACGGTGATGTACCCGATAACCTGAAGTCAAAGATCATCTTCGCGCTGGACATGGGCGCACTCATGGCCGGAGCTAAATACCGTGGTGAATTTGAAGAACGGCTTAAAGCAGTAATAAAAGAAGTAACCGAAAGCGATGGCAATGTTATACTCTTCATAGATGAGATCCACACCCTTATTGGTGCAGGGGCCATGGAAGGCGCTATGGATGCCGCAAACATCCTTAAGCCCGCTCTTGCCCGTGGCGAACTTCGTGCCATAGGTGCTACAACCCTCAATGAGTATCAAAAATATTTCGAGAAAGACAAGGCCCTAGAGCGCCGTTTCCAAAAGGTATTTGTTGATGAGCCGTCGCCTGAAGATGCCATATCTATTCTTCGTGGCCTTAAAGACCGTTACGAAAGCCACCACCAGGTACGCATAAAAGATGAGGCTATCATAGCAGCAGTTGAGCTGTCTCACAGATACATTACAGATCGTTTTTTGCCGGACAAGGCAATTGACCTCATAGACGAAAGCGCGGCAAAACTTAAGCTGGAAATGAACTCCATGCCCGAAGAACTCGATGAGCTCATTCGCCAGATCGG
>CAIRZD010000363.1 GCA_903882965.1 uncultured Bacteroidota bacterium | reverse complement strand
TTATTGCTGTTTTCGGCTTTATTGCTCCAACCGTTACTATACTTTTGCCAATCCTTGAAAAACGAATAGCAAGCATATCTTCTATCTTGTTGATACAGGAAACAACATTGCAAAATATTCAAAAAGACCTTGAATCTAAATACCTTGATTCTTTTGCTGAAATAAAAGACGAGAAATTGCGTGAACGGCTTATTAAAGAAGCGAACAAATACAACAGTAGAACCTTAAAAAAGTTCAACAGGAATTTCGAGAACAAGAAAAAACAACTCGCCTATTTGAATTTGAGAATACAGATAGTGAAAATATTTGGGTTGCTTTTATTAGCACTGCTGTTTGTGATGATATATCACTTGGTCAAGGTAAATCTATATGGGGTGTTCGGACTAACGTATACCCATAGATTATTACTTGGATTATTTTCGTTATCTTTGAGTGGCATAACATTTTATGCATCTTTGCTGATTTTGTGGCGCATCTTTTGTGTGATGTTATTGGATTCAGCGGATAAAGAGAGCGAATTGCCGCAAAATAATATTGGAATACAAAATGGAAACACAAACGACTGAAAGAAAAAAATCGATGTTTAGATTATTAGGTGTCATAGGCAGCAACACTATTAGAATTACCCCCGTTTGGGAATGGAATGGTAATTCAGGCACTATTGTTAATATTAACGGATACGCATTTCCTGAATCACTATCACAGCCTATTAAAGTGATTCACGGATATATTTTACAACAAAGATTACAAACATTGATACAAGGATTTGAGATTAAATTACTGAATCCCGTAAGTGTTTATAGAATAGGCGATGAAAACTGTATTAAATGTGATGTTTTTTTGAACGGGGTAAATATCGCTAACTATTTTCCTGAATATAAAACCAAGTAATTACACGCTTATTTTTCTTTCCCCACGAGTTTATTCCAAGTGAGTCTACGCCCTGATGCTTGTTTTACAGCTATTTCAAATTTGTCCTGAGTAGAAAGTAACCTGTTATTATAGCGGTATGAAAATTCATCGCAGTAACGGCTCATGTGCTGTGCGCTCATGTAGTGGTAAATCCCGATGTACCCACGTTTAAATACGCTCCAAAAATTTTCGATGTTTTGAGTGTGGAATTTGTACTCACCAACTTTTGTTATGTACCCGCCATCTTTGTGCTTAACTACAATGTGCCGTAACTTCAATCCTATGCCATTGTAAGATGTGTACGCATCGGTTACTAACGTGGCATCCTTATCAACATATTCCTCGATTATCGGGTGCAAAATATCCGCTTCAGTATTCGGTACTACGAATGTTTTTATTTTTCCATCACGCTCCAAAAGTCCAACTACCGCAGCCGTTTTACCTGCCATACTTCTACCTTGACTGTTGGGTATTTTTTTGTCCTTATGCCTGTTCTTATTCTTTCCGCCGACATAGGTTTCATCCGCTTCTACCGTTCCTTTTAGCTGTGTATCACTATCCGCATCTTTCATGGATTCACGTATGCGGTGCATTAAGTGCCAAGCCGTTTTTTGACTGATATTTAAGTCGGTTGCAAGTTGTACGGAACTGATACCTTTTTTGTGAGCAGTCCCCAAATAAATTGCAGCGAACCATAAACGAAGTGGGATTTTTGTGTTTTCGTAAATTGAACCGACTAACACGCTGAACTTTTTATAGCAACCTTCACCTGCGCACCTGAACCCTGTTTTAGTACGATAACCTTTTTCGCACCCGCAATGTGGACAAACAGGTTTGCCGTTCCAACGTTGCTGTTCTAAATATTCTATGCAGGTTTGATTTTCTTTGAAGTGGTCTAATAACCCTGTGATGTTTTTGAAACTAAGTAACATTTTCTATCGTCTTTTGCCAATCTGCTTATCAAATCCTCGCTATCTATCGTCTTACACCCATTGTAATGCAAAGGACGTGCCAAACCATTGATTTTACTGGACTTTTTTTACAGATTTTTTGTGAAATAAAATGGAGAATATCAGAATCGAACTGA
>CAIRZD010000362.1 GCA_903882965.1 uncultured Bacteroidota bacterium | reverse complement strand
GTATCTTGGTTTCCGGCTCGATCCATCAAAATAGTAATCTTGGGCTGCTATTTTTTCAGACTCAGGTGTTACAATCCCTTTATATTTTTTATATCGATCCCAGAGTTGCTCCGGTGAAGGGAAACTATCAATATCAAGCTCTGTTTCAATGTTTCCGTCAGTGGCTGTTCTATCGTGAAATAGAAATCCGTCACCATTACTACTAAATACGCATGGAATGTCTAGTATTTGAGCATAATCTAAAGCCTGTTGAATACCAGCTCTAACAGAGTGCTTATTGTCCTTCGCTTCAATAATAGCAATCGGGATATTGGGCTTGTAGTAAAGTATGTAATCGGCACGTTTTTGAGTACCACGAGCGGTTAATTTACCTCTTACGTAAATTTTGCCATCAGTAAAAGAAACTTCTTCTAAAAGCTGCGTATGTTTATTCCACCCCGATTTTTCAACCGCAGGTGTTATAAATTTTGTGCATATATCTCGTTCTGAAAGTGTCTTTTTATCCATGGGTATTAAGGTATCTCTACTTTCTTATTGATAATCTTAGCAAATGTAGTAATTTGAAATGGCTGAACGTATATTATACCAAAAGCCAACATTTCAACAAAATGTACTGTGTCAATTAAAATAAACTCAAAAAACTAAAAACGCTTGGCGAAGAATAATATACTATTTGTTGAAACCAACCTTTTCCAATATCCACTCCCTTACAGTTTGCTCATTACCCTGCTTGTCTTTAGATATCTTATCATATACTGATTGAGGTAGTTGAACCGACACTCTTACCGATTTCTCCCGATGTTCAACATTATATTTAACCGGTCGTTTGACCACAATTTCTCTTGTTTTCACTTTTTTAGCCATA
Source organism: uncultured Bacteroidota bacterium (assembly GCA_903882965.1). GTDB lineage: Bacteria > Bacteroidota > Bacteroidia > Chitinophagales > Chitinophagaceae > Nemorincola. The sequence continues at coordinate 2,244 of CAIRZD010000362.1, read as the reverse complement.
CACAAATCTACGCACTATTCTTAAACAGTGTGCAACTATTTGTCGATTAAATTGGTCTATTACCTATCTGATGTGGACAAATAAATGTGTGTAATTATTCCGTAATTGTGTGTAACTGATTTATCTTAGCCTTATCAATAACAAATGATAGATAAAATGAGAAATCAAAGAAGAGCAAACGAACAACAGACAGGATCAAGGACAACAACAGGCGCAGCAGTAATGTTGAAAGACCTCAACAATTTAAGGAATGATGACATATTCGTATCAAACGAAGTTCGCAGCTTCAAAGACGTAACTGGCATAAACAGCCGTAAAGGTTTAGACAATGTTATACTCTCTGATGGTAAGATTGTTAACGTGGTAAGTAATTCATACGGACACCTGCCAAACCAGATATTCTTCGCTCAGGTAGAGAATATGTTGTTAGAAGCAAACATATCAACAGCTACCCGCAGCATCAACAGGGAAAACCGATCATTTGCAGTTGACCACATTCTGAATGATGATTCACTGGCTATTACAGTAAAGAACGGGATGGACGAGTTACGCCCTATGTTAAGATTTACCAATAGTTATGATGGTTCTACCCGCACTTCGGGCCACTTCGGGTTCTTCCGCAAAATCTGTAATAATGGGTTGCATATAGCTCATTCACAAATTGGCTTTAATATAAAGCACAGGGGCGAAATTGCAGAGGTTGTAATGCCAAACATTAAATACCTGATAGCTAAGTTCATGAACAACGAATACTTTGAACTGAAACGCAAATTCGAGGTATTGGCTGAAAAGAGGATTAATAACATTGAAGAGTATGTAAAGCTGACTTGTGAGGATCTGAAATTGTTCATGTATGAGTCAAGTGAAAAAAATCCTGCTCCTTCATTAAATGCCAGGACTGTTATCGAAATCATTAACAGGGAAAGTAGCCTATTGAATACTGCTCCGAATATGTGGCATTTATATAACGCCTTCAATGAGGTAATACATGACAAGCTGAAAAAGTCATTCCAAAATCAGAGAGATACTGATACTAAGTTGTTCAACTATACTCTGGAACTGGCAGGTTAGTTGATATTAGTTGGCTGTAAGTAGCAAGGGACTTTTGATAAGTTCCTTTTTTTGTGCCTATACGGGTCAATAGAATTATTGTTTCCAATAAAGGACAGGAATATGATAAATTGATTGATTTTTTCAATCTTCTATCTCGACTCTTATAATAAACTTATGAGGAGAACTATTACCAGGAACAAAATTTGTGATGCATGGAGCATAAATAATTTTAATTATTTTGCCAATAGATATACTATAATCAGGTAACCAATTCTGAATAGTCCAGGACTCTGAATGACCATCATTAACGGTAGTAATTGTTATTGAATTAAATCGGTCGCATTTCCCTGCATGATATAAGATTCCAATGTATTCATTTGTTCTAATGTTGTTTTTATCAATTTCATCCCACCATTCATCTGTAGCTATTAAAATTTTCTTATCAAAAATTAATTCAGTTCCATACTTTTTAAAACTATCAGGAATACTTTTTATAATTACTCCATGAGGCTTTTCGTTTATTCGAGCCCACAGGTGTTCCTTGCAGTTTTTCTGATATGTACTTATTAGCGAGCTATCATGCAAATCGTATAATATATTCATATCGCAAAGATATAAAGTTTTGCTTTTGAAACTTTTCATTTTACAGTCATAAGATATTTATGAAAGTTGAAAAACAACTATCACTAAAACATAATATCTTAAAATGGCAAACAACACAAAAATTGAATGGACGGAACATACGGCAAACCTCTGGTGGGGATGTACAAAGGTTCATGAAGGATGCGATCACTGCTATGCTCATGCATTAGCAAGAAGGTGGGGAAATGATGTCTGGGGGAATGATAAGCCCAGAAAGAAAATTATTTCAGTATGGACTGATTTATTAAAATATCAGAAAGCAGCTAAAACTGCAGGTGAAATACACAAAGTATTTGTCGGATCAATGATGGACATTTTTGAAAAACCGATGCCACTCATTGACAGCAAAGGCAAACTTTTAACTGAAAATACTGGGGAATTGCGTGATAAGTTATTTAAAAACATAAGCGCCGGGATGTATCCTGATTTAATGTTCCTGATGCTTACTAAGCGACCAAGCAACATCAATAAATACATACCTGATGCATGGAAGGCAAACCCTCCTGATAATGTAATGTTTGGAACTTCGCCAGTCAATCAAGCAACGTC
>CAIRZD010000361.1 GCA_903882965.1 uncultured Bacteroidota bacterium | reverse complement strand
TTTATTTTGAATTTATATAATGCGAATAGATATAATTACCGTACTTCCTGAATTACTCGAAAGCCCTTTTAATCATTCTATTATGAAAAGGGCGCAATCAAAAGGATTGCTGGAAGTTCACTTACATAACCTCCGTGATCATACCCCATACAAACAGGGTCAGGTAGATGACTACCAGTTCGGTGGTGGTGCAGGAATGGTCATGATGCCGGAACCACTTGCTATTCTTTTAGATATATTGCAAAAAGAACGCAAATATGATGAGGTAATTTTTATGACACCGGATGGCGGCCTATATGATCAGAAAACTGCAAATACACTCTCATTAAAAGAAAATATAATAATCATCTGTGGCCATTACAAAGGTATAGATGAGCGTATAAGGCAGCATTTCGTTACCAAAGAAATTTCTATTGGTGATTATGTGTTAAGTGGAGGAGAATTAGCTGCTGCGGTTGTGGTAGATTCTATCGGGCGTTTATTACCCGGAGTATTAAATGACGAGACCTCTGCACTATTTGATTCTTTCCAGGACGGGCTGCTTGCTCCGCCTGTCTATACCCGTCCGGCAGATTTCCGTGGCTGGAAAGTGCCCGAGGTATTAATGAGCGGAGACCCTAAAAAAGTAGACGCATGGCGGCATGAAGAGTCCTTAAAAAGAACTGCCGAACGCAGGCCGGGATTGATGAAAGATGATGCGCCGGAATAAAAGATAAATTTTTTGTGTAAAACATAAATTTTGTGTTACCTTTGCAGTCCGAAAAAATCATAACAAAATGGAAGCTGTAGCTTTTGTACACGAACAACTTACCGGTAAGAAAGATTATCCCAATTTTAAAGCTGGCGATAACATCACGGTTAATTATAAGATTATAGAAGGTAATAAAGAGCGTATCCAGTCCTTTAAAGGCGATGTTTTAAAGCGCCAGGGTCGTGGTTATACCTCCACTTTTACTGTTCGTAAAATGTCAGATGGCGTTGGTGTAGAGCGTTTATTCCCGCTTTTCTCACCAAACATTGATTCTATTGTACTTAACAAGTCAGGCCGTGTGCGCCGTGCTAAATTGTTCTATCTCCGTGAGCGTTCTGGTAAATCAGCACGTATCAAGGAAAAGAAACAAATCCACGCGTCTGCGAAACCAGCTAAAGCATAAATTAATTTATAATTTATATTTAAAGGATACACATAGTGTATCCTTTATTTTTTATGCCTTATTCCCACTGGTATTTTTCTTAACTTTAGCTACTTACTGATTTTATTATCTGTCTTCTTTTTATAGTGAAATAATTTTGAGAACATGAGTGCAAAATTTACTTGCTGCCTTATTTTATTACAAATAATACTGTTCAGTAATTTACAGGCTCAGAATATCAATACTATTGCCGGCGGGGTAGGGGATCAGGGCATAGATACTTCTGCAGAATTGCATCAGCCCACAGGCGTTGCCGCTGATAAATGGGGTAACATATTCATTGCAGACGCAGGGAATCATGTCGTACGAAAAGTAGATACCAATGGCATTATTACTACATATGCTGGGGCGCAAAGCTATAGCGGTTTTTCAGGAGATGGGGGCCCCGCCATACTAGCAAGACTATACAGCCCCATGGGGGTTGTGGTAGATACTTTTGGTAATTTATTTATTTCAGATGAAGGTAATAACCGGATACGTGAAGTTAATGCTGCAGGTATCATTACTACATATGCAGGCAACGGGACCTTATTTTCTGTAAATGACGGAGTAAAAGCAACATTATCTTCCGTGTACCAGCCTTATGGTATTGCTCTTGATAAAAAGGGTAATCTCTATATTGCTGAAAGAGGGGATAACCGCGTCCGTAAAGTGAGCCTGTCAGATACAATAACTACTGTTGCCGGAAATGGTATAGCTGGTTTCAGTGGAGATCACGGGCTTGCGGATACTTCTGAAATAAACATGCCTTGGGCAGTATGTGTAGATGCCAAAGGGAATATATTTATTGCAGATAAAGGTAATTACAGGATAAGAAAAGTAGATACATCCGGTATTATTACCACAATTGCTGGAAATGGCATTGTTGGTTATTCAGGTGATGGTGGCCCTGCTACTGTTGCTGAATTCAATAATCTGTCAGGCATATCTGCAGATAGTTTAGGAGATATTTACGTCTCAGATTCTGTAAATGCAGAAATACGCAGAATAGACACCTCCGGCATTATTACGAGGTTTGCCGGAAGCTTATTGATTAATGGTTTCTCGGGTGATGGTGGACTTGATACAGCGGCAAAATTAAATACTCCTGAAGGCACTGCATTTGACAAGAAAGGGAATTTTTACATAGCTGATTATTCCAATAACCGGATACGAAAGGTAAATACAACAGGTATTATTAAGACTTTTGCAGGATCCAATTTCTATTCTTCAGCAGGATATAAAGGTGATGGTGGCCCGGCAATTTTAGCTCTTTTATCCAATCCGTCCGGTGTTGTATTTGACACTATGCAAAATTTGTATATAGCAGACAGGGGAAATCATGTTGTAAGAATGGTTAATAGTGCAGGCATCATATCCACTTTCGCCGGCAACGATACTTCGGGTACCAGCGGTGATGGCGGTTTGGCAATACATGCACAGTTGAGCACCCCTGCTTCAGTAGCTACAGACAGGAAGGGTAACCTTTTCATTTGTGACCAAGGCCGGAATATGGTGAGGAAAGTAAACAGGCTGGGGATTATTTCTACTTATGCAGGAAATGGAGTGCCGGGTTTCAGAGGTGATGGTGGAAAGGCAGATACTGCAGAACTATCAACACCGGCTGCAATAGCAACGGATAAATATGGTAACCTCTATATAGCAGACCAAAATAATAACCGTATACGAAAAATTGATACCAACCAGGTAATTACCACGATAGCGGGAACTGCCATTGCAACATATTATGGTGATGGAGGGCCGGCAATATTAGCGGAATTCAATTCGCCCGCAGGCTTATGCTTAGATACGACTGGGAATATATATATAGCAGACAGAAACAATTACCGGGTAAGGAAGATAGATCTTGCAGGCAATATCTCAACTATAGCAGGCAATGGCGCTGGTGGGTATAGTGGTGATGGTGCTGCTGCTATTTCTGCAGGCATCAACCTGCCGCAGGTTATAACAGTTGACAGGTCGGGGAATCTATTCATTGAGGCAAGTGATTATTTTCGTAAGGTAAATACTGCAGGGATCATTTCTACGATTGCAGGGAATGGAGAAGGAGGCTTTTATGGAGATGGTGGGCCCGCTATTTCCTCAGTCCTTAGTGAAGGTCCTTTTGGCGGTATGGTAACAGATGCTTACGGTAACTTACTGATACCTGATTATCTCAATAACCGGATACGTGAAATTTACAATGCGAGTATCACTATTGCTACTGCAAGTGATACTGTATGTACAGGTAGTCCTATAGCAACATTTACTGCTACGGCAACAGCTCCGTCTATTGATACACCGATATATTATCATTGGTTAAAGAACAGTTTGCCTGTAGGAAGTAATAATGTGCTGTATACAGCTACGGGTTTGAGCAATGGAGATAAGATAATGTGTTATATCTCGAATAATTCAACAGGGTCAGGCATAGCTTCTTCCAATCAGATAACAATGATTGTTGGTACTTTTACTCCTACGGTTGCGTTCACTGTAAGCCCGACCAGTGCTTTATGCACGCCAACCCTTGTAGTGTGTACCCCGCATGCTATAAATGGAGGCTCATTACCTGTTTACGATTGGTATAAAAACAGTATTCATGTCATTACAGCAGGTACCTATAGTTTTACTCCTGCAAATGGGGATAATGTGTATTGCAGGCTTACGAGCAATGCCTCATGCCTGGTTCACGATACGGCCTCAAGCCCGCATACTATTTTTACAATAACACCACCTATAATACCTTCCTTAACGGTAACTTATAGCCCATCGGGTGCTGTTTGCCCGGGAACAGTAATAACATTTACTCCCCACCAGGTTGGTTTCACAACACCAGTATATATCTGGTATAAAAATGATACACTTGTGTATACCGGGCAGCCTTATGTTTTTTCTCCATTAAACGGGTCTGTTGTTTATTGTAAAGTAAAGGGTAGCAGTAGCAGTTGTGTAACCATAGATTCTGCTATTAGTGCATCGGATACTTTTCATTTAAGTACCGCAACTCTAGTGCCATCGGTTAATGTAACCGTTAGCCCAGCCGGCGCTTTATGTGAAGGAACACCAGTCAGTTGCACGCCCCATCCCACAAATGGTGGAGTTACTCCAATATATAATTGGTATAAAAATAATACACTTGCTTATACCGGCAGTACATTTAATTTCACGCCATTAAATGGTGATAAGGTTTACTGCAAACTTACCAGTAATGCCTCCTGTCTTATCGTTGATACAGCTGTAAGTGCCGTAGATACTTTTACATTAAGCATCCCTGTTTTGCTTCCTTCAGTGACCATAACAGCAAGTCCCGGAGATACAGTCTGTGCCGGAATGCTCGTAAACTGCAGCTCAAGTATTATTAATGGTGGTAGTGCTCCTGTAAGGCACTGGTATCGGAATAATATTCTGGCAGACAGTGGTTCTGTATATAGTTTTATACCGACAGCAGGGGATGTGGTTTATTGCAAACTTACCAGTAATGCTTTTTGCCTGCTTACAGATACCGCAAAAAGCAATAAGGATACATTTGCTATACGAACGCCTACATTGATTCCTTCAGTAAATATTTCTGTGAGCCCAGGTGATACAATATGTCCGGGTACTGTAGCTAATTGTAATGCCACATTAATAAACGGGGGAGCATCTCCAAAATATTACTGGTATTTAAACGGTAGTCTTGCTGATAGTAATGGGGCATATAGTTTTGTGCCGGTTAGTGGAAATGTAGTATACTGTAAACTAGTCAGCGATGCTTTTTGTTTAATAAGGGATACAGCAACAAGCGAGAAGGATACTTTTGCAATAAAGCCCGCAACATTGCTTCCATCAGTAAATATATCTATAACCCCAGGTGATACATTATGCACCGGGACCAATGTTACTTGTAATCCAATACCTGCAAACGGAGGAACTTCACCTCAATACTACTGGTATAAAGATGGATCATATCAGCATAATGGTAGCTCCTACAGTTTCATTCCTACAAATAATGATGTAGTATACTGTAAACTTAAAAGTAACGCTGGTTGCCTGTTAATAGATTCTGCATTTAGCCGGATTGATACATTTGCTGTAAACAGCCCGGCAACCCCTTCAGTAAGTATATCTCTGCACCCGGGTGATTCAGTATGTTCCGGAACTAATGTTACATGTACCCCAATACCTGTAAACGGAGGAACTTCACCAACATATGAGTGGTATCGAGACGGAGCATTTGTGTCATCAGGTAATACATTGGGTTTTGTGGCCAACAATAATACTGCCGTATATTGTATACTTACAAGCAACAGAGTATGTATCGCGTCTTCCACAGCAACCAGTCCGACAGCACAAATTGCAGTTGCTCAAAACGTAACCCCATCCGTCAGTGTCCGGATTTCTCCGCGTGATTCGATATGCCCGGGGACACAAGTGAAATGCACTGCTACGGGCGTAAATGGAGGGACAGATCCTGTGTATGACTGGTATGTAAACAACAACAAAGTATTTACCGATAGTGTTTATGATTTCATTCCTAGCGATAGGGATTCTATATTTTGTACGCTTATAAGCAATGCCGCTTGTGCATCTCCCGCCAGTGTAAATAGTAGTCAATCAGTATTTGATGTTGAGATTCAACCTTCTATAGTGATAACAAGCAATCTTGGACCGGTTATATCTAAAGGGAATAAGGTGACATTTACGGCTTCTGTAACAGGCAACAGTGGCCCTTATACTTTTCACTGGATGATAAACGGGGTGACGGTATCTGTGGATAGTACATACACTTATACAACCGATAGTTTTTCCATTTGGGATTCGATAAGCTGCATCATTACTACCAACAATGGGTGTGCATATACTGCAAAAAGCAACTCGTTATTGATAGACGTTTATCATAGTATGAAGTTGTATCCCAACCCCACAGATGGTGATTTTGTTATCAACGGTAATGATAGCCGGGCAAACGGAGATGGTGTGAATATCTCTATTTATAATACGGTTGGGAGATTAGTGTACGAAAAAAAGGCAGCGTTTGATGGGGATACATTTTATACTGATATTAATCTTGGCAGGCAGCTGCCCCCCGGAGTTTACCTGCTTAAACTCGAATATGATAACAAAAAAATACCTCTTGTTTTTGTTGTAAGATATTAGCGTATTTTATAGTTAACGTTCATAACCTCTGGAATCATTATTGAGCATATATTTGTCTGTTACTGACAAAATATCAATAAGTATTCATGAAAATAAAAATGTTCCAGGTTGATGCTTTTACAGAAAAACTATTTGGTGGTAATCCGGCCGCAGTCTGTATACTTGATAATTGGTTGCCTGAAAACCTTATGCAGGCAATCGCTCTCGAAAACAATCTTGCAGAAACTGCATTTATAGTAAGCACGGGTGATGGATACGAAATAAGATGGTTTACACCTGTTGTTGAAGTGGATCTGTGTGGCCATGCTACACTTGCAGCTGCACATGTTGTATTCAACTACGTAAATAATAAAGGGCATGAGATCATTTTCTTATCAGAACGGAGCGGTATACTCAAAGTGAAAAAACACGATGCGCTACTTACTCTCGATTTTCCGGCAGATGTTTTTGAAAAGGTACACACTCCTTTAGTTTTAACAGAAGCTCTTGGAATTGAACCAATGGAAACTTACAAGGGTAAGACTGATTATATGGTCGTATTACCTTCAGAACAAAATGTTATTGACCTTATTCCTGACTTTGCCAAATTGAATACATTAAAAGACTGCCGTGGTATTATTGTTACCGCAGCCGGAACGACAGTGGATTTTGTATCAAGATTTTTTGCACCGCAATCGGGTATCAATGAAGATCCGGTTACCGGTTCAGCCCATACTACACTTACTCCGTACTGGGCAAAATCACTTGGTAACAACGAATTGACGGCTATGCAGCTATCTGAGCGTGTAGGGCACCTGTGGTGCAAATATAATGGCAGTCGTGTGGCTATAAGCGGGCATGCGGTGACCTATATGCATGCAGAAATAGAAGTTGGGTAACCAACTTATTTATCCTCGTTGAATTTTTTGGTTGTATTGGTGTGCCTGCGTTTTAGCCTGATATCATGGGCGCGGGCGTACATTACAATTGGTTTTTCAAGGTCGAAGTTTTCATCGCCGTATACATAGACCATACCGCCGGTAAGTTTTGTAAATACTTTCTTTACCAGTGTATCTTTATCTCTTTCATACTGAAAATCAATAGCCTCCAGTTTGCCGGCAAGTTTGCCGTCAACTACATTGAAGTAGCCGATATATTTTGCGCCGCTGGTGCCTGTAAGTAGTGTAATGAACGACCTTTTCATAAGCACCGGATCACTTACATAACTGAATTTTTTCAGGAAATCGTTGTGGAAATCAATAATGGATTTATAATCGGAGGGGTCTTTCACAGTGCCATTTTGTATCAGCATGTAATTTTTCAGGAGTACATCATAATCTCTTTCGTTATAAAGATTATTATAGTATTCAACAATCGTGAAATTTTTAGGTTCAAGATCATTGGTAATAGTTTCATAACGGACATCAGGAATTGCTAATGGCTCTTCTTCGGCTTTTACTTTCTTACCGGTGATAGGCCCCTTGGGTGAGTTGCACTCCCTTGCCCACCATGTAGACTGTGCATCATCTTTTGTTTTGTATAAGACATAGGTGGCCATTATGGGCTCACCAAAATTGCGTTCTCCTTTTTTCTCCCCGGTCTTATTTACAGATGGTACAAGTGCGCTTCTTACCTGCAGATATCCCCAGGTATTAGCAGAATATTCATTCACCTTGCTTCCCTTTGTATTGAGGTCATTTTTATTGCTGATAATAAACCCTTTCAGGTCGTTGCCATTATTATCGTATACGGCACATTCGGCACATGGGTATTGATTATGTGCCAACTGGGCTATTGATTTGCCAGTTGTAATACACAACAACAAAACAGCAGTTATTTTAAGCGTATTAATTTTATTTAATAAATACATAATCACGAGTTTATGCCCTAAAGAAGAAAGCCTGATATCAGTCTTAGGCACCAAATTAATAAAAATCTATTGAAATGGGAACCAGTTATTTTTTAAACAGTAAAATTACCACCTCAACAATTCCCCGATCCTTTCTGCAACTTTATCTGCATTGGGCAGCATGGCTGCTTCAAGACCCATATTCATGGGTACTGCAGGCAGGTCGAGCGCACCTATGGTCTGTACGGGAGCGTCCAGCTGCTGGAAACAGTTTTGGGCTATGCGGCCTGCCACGGCTTCGCAAAATGAGTTGCGCAATTGCTCTTCGGTAAGCACTATGCACTTGCCGTGTTTCTTTACAGTACTGTATATCAATGCTTCGTCGAGCGGATATATGGTGCGTATATCTATGATCTCCACGTTGCCGGGATATTGTTTTGCGGCATTCTTAGCCCAATAAACCCCCATGCCATAGGTAATAATGCAGATAGACTGACCATTATCTACAGCTTCCTGATCGGCTTCCAGCACTATGGCACCTTTACCGAACGGGAGTATATAATCACGGTCGGGCTCTATTGTTTTGGCTTCTTCGGTACCAGGAACTTTGCTCCAGTACAGGCCTTTATGTTCCAGCATGACAACGGGGTTGCCATCGTAGTAGGCGGCTTTTATCAATCCCTTTATGTCTGCTGCGTTGCTGGGGTATGCTATTTTTATGCCTTTTATAGTAGCCAATGTGCTTTCCACACTGCCGCTATGGTATGGGCCACCACCACCGTATGCGCCTATCGGTACGCGCAGTATCATGGATATGGGGAACTTACCACAACTGAGGTAGCAGGACTTGCTTATTTCGGTTACCAGCTGGTTTAGGCCCGGGTAGATATAGTCGGCAAATTGTACTTCTACAATTGGCTTGAGCCCTACGGCATTCATACCAACGGTAGAGCCTACAATGTAAGCTTCCTGTATGGCCATATTAAATACCCGGTTATCACCGAATTTATCGGCAAGGGTAGCTGCCTCGCGGAATACACCGCCAAGCCGCTTGCCTACGTCCTGGCCATAAAACAGGGCTTCAGGGTGGTCTTGTAATATCTCTTCCACTGCATGGAGGGCGGCATCTACCATCACTACTTTTTCACGGCCCTGTGGGCTGCGGTTACCTTTTTCTTCGGTAACGGGTGTGGGTACATAAACGTGATCGGAAACACTTGCCGGATCAGGATCAGGTGCACCTACTGCCGAATCAAACTCCTGCCAGGCGTATAATTTTTCTTCTTTTTCTATTTTATTGAGGTCTGCTTCGGTGATACCTTTTATTTGCAGGAGCAGGGTTTTTAATTTTGGCCCCGGGTCATCCTGGGCGTGTTTTGAAAGGTCTTCGACTGTGCGATACCATTCTTTACGTACCCCTGAGGTATGGTGCCCAAGCAATGGCACTTTGGCATGCACCAATATGGGTTTGCGGTTTTTACGAACAAAGTTAATGGCATGCTCCATGGTGAGGTACGCATCTGAAAATACGCTGCCATTGACCTGCAGGCGCTCCATGCCTTTAAAGCCTGCTGCAAACTCATACGCGTTCATGGTGCGGGCTTCATCACTGCTAACGGATATACCCCAGTCGTTATCCTGAACGAGGTATATGATGGGTAGCTGGTGCAACACTGCAAACTGGAATGCTTCGCCAACCTCGCCTTCTGTGACGCTGCCATCACCGAGTGAGCAAATGGTAACCGGTGGGATAGGGTAGCTTGATAATTTCTGTTTTTCGCGGTACTGGATGCCTTGAGCAATGCCTGTGGTGGGTATGGCCTGCATACCTGTGGCACTGCTCTGGTGTATGATGGTGGGGAACCCAGACCTGCGAATATTGGGGTGGTTGTAGTATTCGCGGCCACCGGTGAACGGGTCGCTGCCTTTTGCGAGGAGTTGCAACATGAGTTCGTATGGACGGTAGCCCATGCCGAGCATCATACTCTCGTCCCTGTAATAGGGGCTTACGAAATCGCAGGGCTTTAACAGGAACCCGGTTGCGAGCTGGATAGCCTCGTGGCCGCGGGATGTGCTGTGAACATACTTACATATCTGCCTGTTGGCGTCATAAATTTCCGCCATGGCTTTGGCGGTCATCATCAGGCGGTAGGCTTTAAGCAATAGTTCTTTTGGTAGCATTGGGTGGCAAAAGTAATTAAAAGTCGTAAGTAGAGAGTAGTAAGTTGTAAGTTGGGTTTCATTTTTTTTAAATGTCTCAAAATGTCTCAAAAATGTCACGTTTTATCACAGTATTGTCGGGGTATTTTATTTTTTATAGTTGATTTTTATTTTTTGTTGGTGTTGAAAAGACCTCTCCCGGCCTCTCCCCTTCGGCAAGCTCAGGGCAGGCTGGGGGTTGTGAGGTCGAGTTTAGCGTTGTTATAGTATAAATAATTTTTCATGTGTGTGCTTGTTTGAAAATCTGGTGTCGATTTAATATGGATATTAAAATGTTTATTTTATTATTTATCATTTTGTAGATGTATAAGGGGCCTCACCCCGGCCCACTCCCCTTCGGCAAGCTCAGGGCAGGCTGTGGGAGAGGGTGAGGTGGAATGAGCGCTGTGATGGGCATTAGTTTGTATTTGTTATTTGAATGGTTATCGGTACTCATTTTACTTAGACCCTCTGCTCTTTTCTTTTCTTTGCTTCGCCACTTCGGCAAGCTCAGTGCAGGCTACGAAAGAAACAAAAGAAAGGCGACTTTTATTCACTATGTTGAAGTCTTTTTAATGGTGTTCATGAGTCGCTACGCTGGTTGTCGAATCGCGTCCGCACGAAAAGGTAGCGCTACGCTGAAATGTAGTGAACCTGCCTGCCGGCAGGCAGGTACAATTTAGCCCTGTCAGGAGACGTTATGGATTGAGCTGTAGTAACATTCTTAGGGGTGTAAGTTTTTGTTTTTATACTCAAGAGTGATTGACTTTACAGCTTCTATCATCAAAATAACCTGCTACATAATCTTTTTCAAAGAGCTTGTACGCAATACCTGTGTTTGATATTGCAATATTGTTATGCTTTTAAAGAACCAAAATTATAGAGGTATGAATTATGGGAGCGGATAGTGTATACACTTTTCTTGTGTTGCTTGATTCGCTTGATTATTGGATTGAGGGATTTTTTGCGTGTGCCGTTTTTTTGTGTGGGGCGGGTCTTATGAGTATTTCCTTATTCTCATTTTTTTGGAAGTTAATACTGAAAAACTATTACTCATGCTTTTAGCATGTAGTGATAATACTTCAATAATTAAATGAATCCTTGATTCTATTGGTAAATCAGAAATGCGCAGCAGCAAGCTACCTATCTTTTGTGTTTTCTTATACACAAGCTCATCACCGAAATCTTTATCTTCTGTTATTATGAAACCATTCTTTTCAATAGCAATTTCTATTACATGTGTATCAGTAATGCCGGGAGATTCATATATAATGGCATAAACATTGTACCCATGATCTACAAGGCTGCGAATGATCCTTGCATCAACACTTTCATCCGCAATAATTAAAGGAAAATCAGGCAACATCAATAAAGATTTCATTGCGCACAAGATTTGCGCCATAAGTTATGCAGGCAAGAATCTGATTTTTGGTAAGATGGGGATAAGCCAAAAGCAAATCATCTATAGTATTGCCATTACCTATTTTTTCAAGAATAAGGTCAACAGCTATACGGGTATCCTTAATGACAGGTTTGCCACCTAAAACATCGTTTTTCTGTTCGATATAATCATACCACATAAATCGTTCTTTAACTTTACCGAAGGTACGGTTTTTTGCTGTTTTAAACAAAATAGGGCAATTTTTGAAATTGGAACTTCGTGCTTATGGAATTACTGTTTTACAATTTTACTTACTGTTTTCTTGCCCTCATTATCTATGCATTCCAGCAGATACATACCGGGTGATAATGATTGTATCGCTATACTGTTATTGCCTTGTTTGAGGGTTCCGCTTTGTTCTATAATGCCTGTTACGTTAATTAGACTGTACGTTGCCTGTGTGGTTATGCCGTCTATGTTGATTACTTCAGTGGCGGGGTTCGGGTAGATATCTACCTCATTGCCAACTACTTGGGGCACTCCGGTAGGCCAGCACGCTGGGTTGAATGCTACTTTACGGATACAAGGATCACCAATCTGTGCAATATATAAATTATAACAATAGTCGAAAGCTATACCACAAGGATAGTAAATTGCTGCTGAATCGGAGGGCCCCCCATTGCCACTGCTTGCAGTCATTCCATTACCAGCAATAGTATGAATGATCCCGGTGTTGTCTATTTCACGAATCCGATTGTTTGCATAATCAGAAATTACTAATTCCCCAGAAGCATTAAATGTAATACCATTAGCAGCCAGATTTGCACCTAATGCGGGAATACCATCTCCATTATATACAGAGGAACCAGTAGTATCGCCAGCAATTGTAGAGATTATACCTGTGGCGCTAATTTTACGAATAGTATAATGCGATGACTGGTTAATGAAATATAAATTGCCAAATGCATCCATACACATATTACAAATAGGACTACATGCTGCAGCAATGGCTGGTCCGCCGTCCCCCATTGTAGTCCCTTCTGTACCATTACCGGCAATGGTAGAAATAATACCTGAGGTATTAATCATCCGGATTCTCCAGTTTGCTTCATCTGCAATATATAAATCCCCAAACTTGTCAAAATATAAACCACCTGGAGAAGTAAATTGAGCTAACGTAGCAGGACCACCATCACCTACAAACCCGGGTGTGCCTGTACCAGCGATAGTAGAAATAATACCTGTGCTAATATCTATTTTACGTATTCTTTGGTTACCTGCATCAGTGATATAAACATTTTCAAAAGTATCAATTGCTATACCATCAGGTTGGTTAAATTCTGCATTAGTTGCAAGCCCACTATCACCCCCATATCCTGTAATCCCTGTTCCTGCAAAAACAGTTACTATGCCAGCAGTATCAATTTTAAGTACCTGATTCCCAAGACCAGTCGGGGTATATAAGTTGCCGTATCTATCAAATGCTAATTGTTGAGGATCGTAAATTCCACTACCGGCAAATGTGGTAATAGTCTGAGCCTTAATAACAAGAGGTAAAAAAAGAAATATCAGTACATGCCATCTATTCATTATTTATACTAACTTTTAAAATTATAAATAAATGTTATATTATAATAAAAAGAGGACAGGCGCAGCTTGGCAATGCCGGACTACTGCCATTACATGTAAATATTGTACCAGGAGGTAGGAAGCTACCAGTCCATGCAGGTGTACTACAAGCATTGAGGCAATTCGTGTTTAAATAAAGATGTTTCATAGGTAAACTTATATAGTAAATGTACGAAATCTGTCTGAACTTTGATTTTGAATGATTTTTTTGATTATTGCGATTGAAATGCTGGTGATTGAGGGGTTACGCCCTTTCAGGGCTTGCGGGTTTGTTGTTTTTTCTTTCGATGGGCGATGCCCATCGCTAACGGATTATGCCCTTTCAGGGCTTGTGGGTATATGGCAAATGGTGCTGTTATGGGGGATTTGGATTACATCTGTACAAGATGTTAACCTTATTTAACCTTCAGTGGATACTTACTGAACGGTTATAATCGTTATTAGCCAAAATGTTTTTAGATATTTAGTTTCCAAAGGGTGGGCAAAGAAGACAAATTAAATCTTACCGTCTTACTTGTTCTTTTCCATTTTTTCGGCGTTGCCAAACCTTTAAATAGTTTACTATTCGCAGTTTTGGCGCCTTGAAAAAAAGAAAAATAACTGCGTAATACAATAAGATTTAATTTGCATCTTTACCCTATTTTTGTTTCGTTAAAAGACGCAATATGCAATTTGATTTTAAGAAAATGAGGATAGATATCCTGGCAGTAGCAGTGTTTCTTGTGGTGGCTTTTGGCTACTGCTACCCGCAACTGGAAGGCAAGAAACTGAACCAGCATGATAATATAAGCTGGCAGGGTATGGCCCATGAAGCTATGGCTTACCATGATTCGACCGGGAAGGATGTGTTATGGTCGAACAGTATGTTTGGTGGTATGCCGAGCTATACGGCTTATATAGGTGCAAGGAATACCAATTATGTAAGCTATATACAGACCATTTTACAGAGCATAGGGAAGCCTGCGTATTTCTTTTTCATAGCCATGCTGTGCTTTTATATTTTATTGCGTGTGCTGAAGGTGAATAAATGGCTGGCAATGGTGGGTGGGGTAGCGTATGCGTTTTCATCGTATAACGGTATAATAATAGGCGTGGGGCATGATACCAAAATGATGACGCTGGCGTACCTGCCTGCTGCAATGGCGGCGCTGTACCTGGTATTTAAGGAAAAATGGCTCACCGGAGGGGCACTTTTGGGCATAACTATGTCGCTGATCTTTGGCAATAACCATTTCCAGGTTATTTACTATTCTTTTATCATGTTTGCTTGTTTTGGGGTAGGAATGCTGGTTGTGGCCATAAAAGAAGGGCGGATAAAGCAGTTCTTTATTTCGTGTGCTGTGGCAGGAGCCGCGACGCTGATAGGTGTGGGGCCAAGCATGCCATCTATACTAACTACTAAGGAGTATGCCAAAGAAACCATGCGCGGCGGTGCGAGCGAACTTTCGGGGCATGATAAGAAAACAAATGGCGGACTTGATAAGGAATATGCATTCAGATGGAGTAATGGTATAGGCGAGACCTTTTGCCTAATGATACCTTATTTGTATGGTGGGTCTTCGGGTGAATCGGCGGATAAGGCGCCGGCAACATTGAAATACATTCAGGATCATGGTGGCAATGAAGAAGAGCTGCCGCTATACTGGGGACCACAACCGTTTATCAGCGGCCCGGTTTATTTTGGCGCGGTGGTTTGCTTCCTGTTCATACTCGGGATGGTGGTAATACGTTCGCCACATAAATGGTGGATCATAGCGGCATCACTCATTGGCATTATGATGTCGTGGGGTAAAAATTTCGAGGCGTTCAATTATTTCCTTTTCGACCACTTGCCGATGCTGAACAAATTCAGGACACCATCAATGGCGTTAGTGATACCTCAATTCCTCTTCCCATTACTGGGCATCTGGGCGGTGCAGGAAGTGATAGACCAAAAAGATAATCCTGCCAAATTGTGGAAAGACCTGAAGATAGCGACGATCATTGCCGGGGGGATATGCCTGCTTGTAGGGGTAGGGAGCAGCTTCTTTTTTAATTTCACCGGTGGAGGAGACGGACAGATGCCGCCGGAAATACTAAAGCTTCTTAAGGAAGACAGGGCATCACTTGCGGTATCGAGCGGATTGAAAAGCCTGTTTCACATACTTATTGCGGCAGTGCTGATATGGGCTTTTATCAAGGATAAAATAAAGATGGAGATACTTGTGGGCGGCCTGGGGCTAGTAATTGCTGTGGACCTGATAATGGTATCATCCAGTTACCTGAATGAGAAAAATTATGTAGATGCGGCGGATTATGATAATGCATTTGTGCCCCGCGATGTAGACCGCCAGATACTCAGGGACCCGGACCCATATTATAGGGTACTGGACCTGTCGAGAGATACTTATAATGATGCGGTGCAGGCTTATTTTCATAAATGTATAGGTGGGTATCACCCGGCTAAAATGGAAATATACCAGGACCTGATAGAGCGACAGATGAGCAGGGGCTTTAATGGCCAGGTGCTGAACATGCTCAACACCAAGTATATCATTGTAGGCAGGAAGGGTGGGCAACCGGGCGTAATGCCTAATCCTAACCCATGTGGCAATGCCTGGTTTGTGGATGAGGTGAAGTGGGCAAGCACTGCTGATGAAGAAATGGACGGACTCAATGCACCTAACCTTGGTGATACAACGGTAATGCCTAATGCTTTTGAACCGAAAAAGACGGCTGTAATGCGCAGCACCTACAAGGATGTGCTGGGCAGCTATACTTTTGGTAAGGATAGTGCCGCTTATGTGAAGCTAGCGAAGTATGGACTGGATGATATTTATTTTACCTCCAGCAATTCAAAGAATGGATTGGCGGTGTTTTCTGATATTTATTATTCAAACGGCTGGACGGCTAAGGTAGATGGCAAGGAAACCCCTATTATGAAGGTAGACTATGTGCTGCGCGCGATAATGGTGCCGGCAGGAGCCCATAATATAGAGTTCCATTTTGCGCCGAAGAGCTTTTATACCGGGCAGAAAATAGCAATGGTAAGCAGCATATTGCTGATACTGCTTTGTTTGTTTGCGCTCTATCCGCTGGTGAAAAAAGACTCGTTGCCGGCGCAGAAGTAAGGTTATTCCGAAAGGATCGTACGATACTAAAGTATAAAAAGTAATGCCTTTAAAAGGTCATTCTTTATTCAGTAATTCATTTTTCATTTTCATTATCAGGTTTTTCCCGTCACTGGCAAACCTGGTGGTGGTGATTTGGTATTCGAGGCATTTATCGCTGGAGGCATATGGTAATTACCAGCACTTTTGGATACAGCTGTATGTGATCTATCCGCTGGCTTGTTTTGGTATACATGTATTGATCATCACTTATTCGCGGGGGCTTATCATTAACCTGATGCGGCGTATAGGCAGGCAATATTATGTTATGTATGGTTTATGGGTGGCGGGGCTTAGTGCAGTATTTGCGTGGCTGCAATGGGGTGCGCTGAACATTTCATTTGTTGTACCATTCCTGTTCCTGGCCAGCTTTTCGTTTGCGATGATCCTGGAATCTTTGCTGATCGTATTCAGGAATTATACAAGCCTTACTATTATAAGTATATTATACTCGGTGGGTTTTGCTGTGATCCATTGGTATGTATTGGCACATGGTTTTTCTTTAGAGTTGTTGTTTGTATACTTATTGATATTGACGGTATGCAGGTTGGGTGTGTATCTTGGTATTGCCTTGTTTAATGTGAAGCAGCATACGGTAGGCGAGGGTGATGAAGTGATAGCGATAAATACGATAAGGAATTTGTGGCTGCACTTAGGGGTATATGATGTGATCCAAATACTCTTTAACTGGATAGATAAGTTTATTATTTCGCTGGTGCTTACGGCTCAGCTATCAGCAATATATGTGAACGGATCGCGGAATATACCTATCCTGCCCCTGTTGCTTAGCGCTGCAGGAAGCGCGGTGCTGATACAACTGGCGGGTGGCAAGCGCGAGGACGAGGCGGCAGATATGATACGGTTAATGAACCAAACGGGTAAAATATTATCGGCCATTATATTCCCTGTATTCTTTTTTCTGTTGTTTTTCAGGCAGGAGCTTATAGTGACATTCCTGACGGATAAATACCTGCTTGCGGTGCCAATTTTTATGGTATCGATACTTGTATTGCCGTTGAGGGCTTATAGTTTTACGACTGTTTTACAGAAAATGCATAAGGGGGCAATTATAAATACAGGAGCTGTAGCCGACCTGCTGTTCGCTTGTGGGTTGATGTACCCGTTGTATAAATGGCTTGGGTTGCCGGGCGTGGCATTGAGCTTTGTTATTTCCACTTATTTTCAGTCGGCCTATTATTTGTATTATGCTGCGAAATCTTTAAACAGCAGCCCTTTAAAGCTGATCCCATATGCAAACTGGTTGGTTAAGCTCATTGTTTATGCCACTATGTTTATAGTAATTCATTATGTATGTACAGAATACTTTACAGTGAAGATTAGTTTAATTTTGGGAATGGCGATGATGGTGGTTATAACGATCATTTCATTTTTATTCGAATTAAATAAAGGGAAAAGGGATGTCAGTATCTAATCATAAGCAGCGGCTGAGGGACATAGAAAATACCGGTTTCGGGCCCAATAGTGGTGTGGAAGGCGGCAGGCTTGTGAACCCGGATGGCTCTAACAACCTTAAGAAGCGGGGTATACCTGTATGGGAGCGCACGAGTGTGTATCATACGTTGTTGCGGATGAAGCGCAGCCACTTTTTCTTTTTTGTATTTTTTTTATATACAAGCATTAATTTATTTTTTGCCATTGTCTATTTTCTTACCGGTGTTGAACATTTAGTGGGTGGGGATGGGGCGACTACTTTTTTCACGAAATTCATGGAGGCTTTTTTCTTTAGCTCACAAACCCTTACTACGGTGGGTTATGGGAGGGTAGCTCCGTCTGGTATGCTTACGAATTCTATTGCTTCGGTAGAATCATTAATAGGTATACTGGTTTTTGCGGTAATGACCGGTCTTATCTATGGGCGTTTCTCAAGGCCGAGGGCTTACCTGCTTTTTAGTCCAAGTGTTATTATAGCTCCATTTAAGGATGGTAAGGCGCTGATGCTGCGTGTAGCGACCTATAAAAATAACCACCTTACAGATGTAGAGGCTTCTGCAACGCTTGCCTTGCATATAAAAGAAAACGGGAAAACCGTTACAAAATTCTACCCGCTGCACCTGGAGTTATCTAAAATACAGTCTTTGGCACTTAGCTGGACGTTGGTGCACCATATAACGGAAGAAAGCCCATTATTTCATTATACAAAGAAGGAAGTAGCAGAAACGCAGATGGAAGTAATTGTGACGATAAAAGCATTTGATGATCATTTTTCAAATATAGTGCAGCAGCGGACATCGTATAGTTATAACCAGGTTGTTTATGGGGCTAAGTTCCTACCCATGTTTGAGCGGTCGGCAGATGGGAGCCATACTATTATGGAATTGGATAAGATAAATGCTTATGAGTTGGTGAAGTTTCCGGAGGCTGTTAATGCCTGAGTATGAGAAGTTTGGCCATAAAAATGTAATTTTGCACCATGCAAGCGGCTAAAACATTAACGTCACAGACACAATATTTCCTTGAGAAAGAAGAATTATACGGAGCGCATAATTATCATCCGCTGCCGGTGGTGCTTAATAGGGGTAAGGGTGTTTTTGTATGGGATGTAGATGACCGCAGGTATTATGATTTCCTTTCGGGCTATTCGGCTATTAACCAGGGGCATTGCCATCCGCGTATAATAGAAACTTTTATAGAGCAGGCACAACGCCTTACACTTACCTCCCGTGCATTTCATAATGATGTGCTGGGTGAGTATGAGGAGTTTATCACTAAGTTTTTCGGGTATGACAAGGTGCTGCCGATGAATACGGGTGTTGAAGCTGTGGAAACGGGGCTGAAACTGGCGCGCAGATGGGGCTATCAAGTGAAGGGTATACCGCATAATAAAGCAAGGATCATTACGTGTGCACATAATTTTCATGGGCGTACTATAAGTGTTATTTCCTTCAGTAGTGATGAAAGTTCGCGGAAAGATTTCGGGCCGTTTACGCCCGGCTTTGAGGTTATTCCGTATAATGATATTGCTGCATTAAAAGCAGCCTTGCAGGATAGTAATGTTATCGCATTTCTTGTAGAGCCTATACAGGGTGAAGCAGGTGTGATAGTACCGGATGAAGGTTACCTGGCTAAAGCGGATGCAATGTGTAAAGAAGCGAATGTGCTGCTGATAGCAGATGAGATACAGACGGGGCTTGCACGCACCGGTAAAATGCTGGCCTGCGACCATGAAGATGTTCGCCCGGATATATTATTGCTTGGCAAGGCGCTTTCAGGTGGCACTATGCCGGTATCTGCGGTGCTTGCTGATGATGAGATCATGCTTACTATAAAGCCCGGTGATCATGGGTCGACATATGGAGGTAACCCGATAGCGTGTAAGGTGGCTATGACCTCTCTGCAAGTGCTTGTAGATGAAGATATGGCCCGGAATTCAGAGATACAAGGTGCTCATTTTCGTAAAGAATTATTGGCATTAGGGCACGAACATATTTCGATAGTGCGTGGTAAAGGATTATTTAATGCAATAGTTATAGACCATCCGCAAAAAGATACCGCATGGGATATCTGTATGGTGATGAAACAGAATGGATTACTTGCCAAGCCTACGCACGGAGACAGGATCCGCTTTGCACCACCGCTGCTCATTACCCGTGATCAAATAGATGAATGTATTGGTATCATCAGCAAGAGTATGGAGCAGTTTTAAACCAGGTATATCCTTCCAGGGCAATTTTAGCATTACTGAATAGCTGTTTGAAACAATAGTGTTCAAAGTATGAGGTTAATTATAGTTAAAATACTATGCGTAACTGATTCTTTGTTATATTTTCGTAATGTTATCCACGATCATTTTTTGGTTTTAAATAAGCTCTTATGAATAACAAATACGCACTATTATTTCTGTTCGTGATGTTGGTGGCAGGCAATAGCTTTGCAATGAAGCCCAAGAAGGAATATATTATTACGCCTGATTCATTAGGGATCAAATACAGGGAATTACAAATAACCACGCCCGATAATTATAAGCTAGCCACATGGGTAATGGTACCTGATAAAAAGAAAGATAATAAGGCTGTAATGGTGGTGGCCTATGGTGATGCAATGAATATGTCGTACTGGCTGGAGCAGTGCGATTGTTTTATCAAGCAGGGCTTTACGGTGATCACTTTTGATTATCGCGGGTTTGGGCACAGTGGCAGGTTTGATATAGATTCTAACCATTTATATTACGAGGAGTTTGCCACAGACCTGACCAGTGTGATCAATTATGCAAAAAACGAATTCAAAGGGTACAAAGTTGGCGTTAGGGCATTATCTATGGGTACAGCAATCACGACAATAGTTTGTAGCAAAACTGCGATCGATTTTTTTATCGGGGATAGTTTTATTTGCGACCCCACGATGATGCAAAGCAGTTTGCAGAAGGTAACCGGGCGAACTTTTTCACTGCCACCGGGTGCAGATCAATACAAAAATATACTGAATAAGATAGAAACACCGATGATCGTGTTTTCAGGTACAAAAGATCAAAACACGCCTTTAAGTGATTGCCGGCTTATGGTAGCCGGGCATCCTAAAAGAAAACTAATAACATACGAGGGAGGCCACCTGGAAGGTATATATGTTTTATCGAAAAAGACTTTTGGGGATGAGTACATAAAAGATATTAAAGATTTCCTGAAAATCAAGTAGGTTTTATTTGAGCAAGCGGATACCGAACGGTATAAAATTGCATTACCACTTATCAGTATCAATTACTACTTTAGCAGTCCAAATTTTATATAATGAAACTGCTTGAAAATAAAGTAGCGCTCGTAACCGGCGCAAGTCGTGGTATAGGCGAGGCTATTGCCATAAAATTTGCGGAGCATGGCGCAAATGTTGCATTTACCTTTCTTTCATCTGAAGAACGAGCTAAAGCCCTTGAAGAAAAGCTTGCAGGTTTTGGTATTAAGGCAAAAGGATATAAAAGCGATGCCGGTAATTATAAGGCCGCAGAGCAGCTGGCTGCAGATGTATTGAAAGATTTTGGTACAATAGATATTTGCGTGAATAATGCAGGTATAAGCAAGGATAACCTGCTACTGCGCCTGACTCCCGAACAGTGGGATGATGTAATGCAGGCCAACCTGAAAAGTGTATACAACCTTACCAAGCAGGTAATAAAGCCAATGATGAAAAGCCGATCAGGCAGCATCATTAATCTCAGCTCTATAGTGGGTATGAAGGGTAATGGCGGGCAGAGTGCCTATTCAGCAAGCAAGGCCGGTATAATAGGATTTACCAAGAGCATAGCCCAGGAAATAGGCAGCCGCAATATACGTTGCAATGCCATTGCGCCAGGCTTTATAGAAACGGATATGACCCACTACCTGAAAGATGGCGGCGCTGAAAAATGGTTTGAAAAAATACCGCTTGGCCGTTTTGGCAAGCCGGAAGAGATAGCTGATGTAGCACTGTTCCTGGCATGTGATATGAGTAAATATATGACCGGGCAGGTATTGAGTATTTGCGGCGGGATGAATACTTAATTTGATTAGCTAATTAGCTGATGTGATAATTAGCTGATTAGCGATTCATGAGAGAAAGAATATTATAATAAACGATTAGAAATAAGAGTGCCTGCTAATCAACTAATTGATTTAATTTTGCCAACTTATTATTAAATATTTATAGATGCAAAAAGTTCATGCTGCTATAACCGCAGTTGGAGGATATGTTCCGGAATATGTGCTGACAAATGCGGAGCTGGAGACAATGATGGATACGACGGATGAATGGATACAATCCAGGACCGGTATCAAAGAACGCAGAATACTTAAAGGAGAAGGAAAAGGTAGCAGCGATATGGCTGTGCATGCGGTTAATAACCTGCTTGAAAAGAAAGGCCTTAGCCCTAAGGATATAGAAATGGTGATCTGTGCCACTACTACGCCCGATATGCAATTTCCTGCAACGGCAAATGTAATATGTGATAAAGTGGGTATGACCAATGCATGGGGGTATGATGTAAATGCTGCCTGCAGCGGGTTTATATATGCGCTTACGATAGGTAGCCAGTTTATAGAGACGGGCAGGCATAAAAGAGTTATAGTTGTTGGGGTAGATAAAATGAGTTCTATTCTTAATTATGAAGACCGGAAAACATCTATAATCTTTGGTGATGGTGCAGGCTGTGTATTGCTGGAACCTAATACTGATGGCTATGGCCTTATAGATTCCATACTGCGTACCGATGGCAGTGGGCGGGTATTCCTGCACCAAAAGGCAGGAGGCTCTGTAAAGCCTGCAACTATAGAAACGGTTATGAACAAAGAGCATTTTGTATACCAGGAAGGGCAATCGGTATTCAAATTTGCGGTAAAGAACATGGCTGATGTAGCTGCTGAAATAATGGAGCGCAATAACTTAACGGCAGATAATGTAAACTGGCTGGTGCCTCACCAGGCCAACAAACGCATCATAACCGCTACCGCTGACCGTATGAATTTACCAGCTGAAAAGGTAATGGTAAACATAGAGCGTTTTGGCAATACTACAAACGGTACGTTACCGTTATGTTTATGGGAATGGGAAAACAAACTGCATAAAGGTGATAACCTTATACTCGCTGCTTTTGGTGGTGGGTTTACGTGGGGATCTACTTATATCAGGTGGGCTTATTAAACCCCAAACCACTAAAGGGGCTTCGCTGGTGAATATATGTTCAACGTTTGGAATTTGCTTCATTTATAAGGCGCATTAAATAGCCCACTGGTGGCTTAGGTTTTTTATGAAAATACTTTTCCTTGCAAACCGTGTTCCTTATCCGCCATTCAGGGGTGATAAACTGAAGATATTCAATCTTGCCCGGCGCTTAAAAGATAAGCATGAGCTGCACCTGCTCACCTTTGCACAGACACAGGAAGACCTTGGCTATAAAGCAGAACTGGAAAAGATATTTAAGGAGGTGCATTTTGTGTACCTACCCAAATGGAAGTCGGCAATGAATTGCCTGCAGGGTATCTGGAACAGTAAACCATTACAGGTGCTTTATTTTCAATCGGGAGAACTCCAGCACCAGTTGGATAAACTTATTGCCACCCATAAATATGATGCGGTGCACGTGCAGCATTTGCGTATGTCGCCTTACCTGGCAGAGCGGAAAGATATCGCGAGGATACTTGACCTGCCTGATGCATTTTCCCTATACTGGGAGCGGAGGAGGCTAGTGAAGCGGGGAATGCTGACAACAATATTTGAAAATATAGAGCAGGGTAGGGTATTGAAGTATGAAGAGATATTGAAGGCTTACGATCTTGCACTGGCATGCTCTACTGAAGATATAGCCTACCTGGAAAAAACGCACCATGCTGATAATTTGCGATTATTGGCCAATGGGGTGGACCTTGAAACTTTTGCGCCACGCAACCATGATTATTCGCACAGCAAAACAATCCTCTTTACCGGTAATATGGATTATGCGCCCAATGTAGATGCTGTGGGTTATTTTGCTGAAACTATATTACCGCTTATAAGGGAAAAATGCCCGGATGTAGCATTCATAATAGCCGGGCAGCGGCCTGTGCCCAAAGTTGCTAACCTTGCCAATGACCATGTGACCGTAACCGGTTTTGTAAAAGACCTGGCTGCGACTTACAATAGTGCCAGTGTGGTGGTAGCGCCATTAAGATTTGGTGCAGGCACACAGAATAAAGTGCTGGAAGCAATGGCAATGGGTGTACCTGTAGTATGCTCAAACATTGGTTTTGGTGGCCTTGGTATAGAGAGCGGGGAAGGTGCTATTATGCAAACAGATCCCGGAGCATTTGCCAATAGTGTAATTGCGCTTTTATCGGATGAGGGGATGAGAAGGAGGGTAGGGGAAACAGGGATGAACATCATTAAAACCCGTTTTGACTGGGATATTATTGCAGCAACCCTGGAAGGGTATTTTTTGCAAATTCAAAATACGGGAGCCAATTCCAAGCGCTAATTTCCGGAGGCAATCCATTTATTAATTACCTGTTCGGTTAGTTCGGGATAACCGGTATCGGCTTCCACTTTTCCGTTATTTACCCAGAGTATGGTTGGGAATATACTATGCGTATATTTCAGGAAAGGGGCCTCTGCAAGGCGTATGTAGGGGATGTCCTGGGCGTTGGAGGCTTTCCAGAAATCCTTCAGGTTGCTGGTAGTGCCGCCAATGACCATAAAGAAAGGGATATTAGGGTTGCGAAGTTTCATTTCATGCATTTTCAGTGCCGCTCTTCTGCAATGAATACAGGAAGGGCTTAGAAATGCAATGATATGTTTTCCTTTTGTGAGGTCTATAGTGGGGACGAAATTTTTGTCGGCGGTATAAAGTGTTGTGAGGTCTATTTTATAGCGGTTGAAGATGGGGAAGAATATGTAAATGCATGCGATGATGCATAACAAAGCAGTAGTAGCAACGATCCGGGCCCATTTATAATTTAGCCCGTTGTAATAGCGGATGAGCAAACCGATGACCACGAGTAATATAGCGTTCTTAAATAATGATGCAGAGGGGCTCATAATTATTGCATCACCGAAGCAGCCGCAGTTTACATTATTGCCCGCAGTTATCCATAGCCAAATGAGGTATAGGCTAAAGAATATAAGCAATGCAGATGCGGCCTTTAGCACCCATTTATTTTTTCCAAACAATTGTAATGCCATCAATCCGCCAAGGCCACACTCAAGGCCTATAAAAAAACGAGAGGCAATAGCCGCTACCATATGTGGCAGATGCACCTGGTCGGTCATTGTATATTCAAAAGCCTGTATGGGGAAGAGTTTAGTATATGCTGAATATAGGAACAAGCCTCCCGTGAGTATTGATATTATTATCCAAAATATCCGAAAGAATATGTTCATAAAAAGGAAGCCGAATCGATGTTGCCAAAATTAATGCATTCCTAAGGATTATAGAGTGGTATAGTATTTGCAATATTTTGTGTAGCGCATGGGAGCATATTTTACTTGATATAATTGTGTTAATTTAGCGAAAAGCAGGGTTATGAGAAAAGTACTCATTTTGTACATTGGGGTGTTGTTTTTTGTTTATATGGCAAATACAGGTTGTACGCTTACAGGTGGCGATATTATATTGCCAGATATTTCCAGTCTTTCCATAACGTCGGTGTCTACGTTTATTCCGGGTGATTCGGCAACGGTAATGATGTATTCCTCGTCGCTAACACCCGGGCCGTATTTAGTGCATTATAAACTTACCGGTGCAAACGTATCATCAGGGCTTACTGCAGTGGTATATATCAACAATGATACAGGTAGTTTTACAACCTCTGTTCTTGACAGCCCCGGGAATACGACGCTTACGATCACAGAGATAACAACACCATCAAACGGGAATGCGAATATCACTAAGAACAACTCTAAAACATTTACTGATTCGATAGGGTTGATGACTGCCAAGATCAATGACACGGGAGCATACAGGGCAATGCATGTAACGGCTACGCTTACAGGCCCGACACTTACTATAAAGGGTGTTTTATGGAGTCCGCTAAAGACAATTACAATCAGTGTTTTCAGTTATATACCAAATACCGGCCCGGATAATTATAATATTTACGGCAATGCTACTTATAGTACCCCCGGAAAAACAGATACTTCGGCATACGGTGTTATTTCCATTTCCAATAACTCCACAGTTATCAGCGGGATGTTCTCATTTACCAATAAGGATTCTACTAAAGTAACCAGCGGTACATTCAGTTGTGCGGCACCATGATGTTATCTATACCTGCCGGGGCGTTGCTGGCTGTTGAGGCGTTTCAGGAGTATCTGTCTGAATTCCCGCTCAGCAATGTAGAGATCTGCAAGTTGTTGCGGAGAAATGATACTTAGAAATCGATCATTGTATTTGCGTTTCAGGTCTATTACAGATTGCTGGTAGTCGAGGTTGTCATCAATGTATTTACGTGAGGTAGCATCATCAACATCATTGGGGTGTGTGCCTTTGTATTTACCCATAAAGAACATCCGTGTGCTCCGTACTTCTTTTTCATATTCATTATACAAGGGGATGAAATTTGAAGATTGCCGTTGGCTAAGGTGTAACCTGTCAGTGATATAGGCCATCTTAGCTGCATGTATGCGCCCCATAGCCTCCTGCCCGCGCTGGGCAAGTGCACTTGTTGTAGCTATTAATACAATTAAAAGGGTTTTTATTAACCGGTTCATAATTTATTCTTGTTGTCAGGTATCTATATTAAAAAGGCAGGGAGCGGGGCACAAATTACTCTGTCATATCCCATCCTGTTTCGTTAAGATACTGAATAATATCTTTATTATCAACTTCTATATTGTTTATCGTATTGTTGTCAACTATCCTGTTTACATCAAATATATATGTGTGCTGGAGGTAGTCGTGTATCTCGTTTGAAGGTACAGATGCCAGCATGTTCTCGGTATTGTCGGATTGGGTTAAAAAGGTTTCATAGCCTCCAAATCCTATACATATAAGTAGTACTGCTGCGGCAGCCCACCTGATCTGCCTGAAAGAATTGCGACCCAGAGGAATACGGGTGGTTACCTTTTTAACCGGTTCGGTATTTTTTGCGGCCTGTAGCATTTGTGCAGGAAGCATATCGAAATATCCGGCAGGAACATTAAATGGCATTTCGCGGGATGAAACTGAATTAATATGATCTGCTTTTACAGCGGTGATAATATTTTCTGTTAAATCTTCGAAATATCCTTGTGGGGTAGAGTAAACTGTTGTTTTACTCCAGCCCGGTATAGCAGCGTCATCCGCTTCTGAGATAGTCTTCAGAGTGGCACCGGGTAAATTTAAGAAGTACCCGGCTGGCACAGAATATGGCATAACGCGGGAAATAGACGAAAGGTTACTACCCATGTTATTTAATTCTTCTGTTATGTCGTTTACCGTATTCATATAATATTAAGACGTGTTTTATTGTGCAAAGTTTAATTATCCTTGAGGAATGCCTCTACCTTTTTAACTGCATGATGATAGGATCCTTTCAAGGCTCCGACCGATGTATCAAGTACTCCGGACATTTCTTCGTAGGGCATTTCGTCATAGTAACGCAGGTTGAATACTATCTTTTGTTTTTCTGGCAAAGATTGTATTGCCTGTTGCAATTTCCATTCAATTTTGTTGGGGTCAAAGTCTTTTTGGGCGGTAAGCCGCTCAGAGAAAACAGATTCATTATCACTTAAAGAAACAGAAGTGCGTCGTTTTTGCTGGTCTATCCAGGTAAGTGCTTCATTGGTGCCGATACGGTAGAGCCATGTATAGAGGTTAGATTCTCCCCTGAATTCGCCGAGGTTTTTCCATACTTTGATAAATACATTTTGTAAAATATCATTAGTGTCTTCATGCTCAACCACCATGCGGCGGATATGCCAATACAGCCGCTCCTGGTATTTGCGTACCAGTTGTGTAAATGAAGCTTCCCGCAATTTTTCATCTTTGAAGGAAGCAACCAGCATTTGATCATTGACCTGATCAGTAATATCCGGCATTATATTATAGTCTCGGTGGTTTTTATCTTTGACCGTATCAAGGTACAAAAGTTTAATGCATTTGCATATAGTCTATTGTAATATTGCCAGATGCAAAACTTTCTTATTTGAGCCCGTTTTGTCATTGTAGTTATTATTTTTGCTTAATCTAATTTTAAAATACAATGAAAACTGAGGATATTCTAAAACAGCTGGAAGCATTAGGACAGGCATCTATTAAAAAAGTGCTGCTAAAGCATGGGATCAAGGAGCCACTATATGGGGTTAAAATTGAGGAGTTAAAGAAGATTCAAAAAACGGTAAAAAAAGACAATGCCCTTTCGGTGAAATTATATAAAACCGGTATTTATGATGCTATGTACCTGGCAGGGCTTATTGCTGAGCCGGAGAAAATGACGGTGAAAGAACTGGAAGATTGGGCGAAACAAGCGAATGCCCCCGTACTACATGAGACAATAGTAGCAGGCATAGCAGCTGAGAGTAAGCATGGAATGGAGCTGGCAAAGAAATGGATAGAAAGCAAGGACGCAGGCATAGCCAGCGGCGGATGGGCAACGCTATCGCATATGGTATCTATAAAAGAGGATAGTGAACTTGATATACCGCTGCTGAAAGAGCTATTGAAAAAAGTACCTCAACTGATCTTGAGCGCTCCTAACCGGGTAAAAAGCACCATGAATAGTTTTGTAATTTCTGCAGGTAGTTATGTGCCGGAACTGAATGAGCTTGCCAAACAAACCGCGCGAAAGATGGGCAAGGTGGTTGTAGATATGGGTGATACTGCCTGTAAAGTACCGGATGCAATAGTGTATATTGAAAAGGTGGAAAATAAAAATGCGGTTGGGAAAAAGCGGAAGAGTGCGATATGCTAACCCCCCGACCCCTAAAGGGGGAGTGCTGCGATGCTAAGATATTTGACCCGGAATATAGATCGGGTATGGAGATATTTCTGTATTTTTTCTATTGTGAAGGTTACGCTAAATAAATATTACTTCTCTTTTTATGGCGTGATAATTAATAGTTTTGCTCAAAATCAATCATCGTGTCTAAAACAACATTAATTACCGGCAGTACCAGTGGTATTGGCCTTGGTATAGCAAGGGCATTTGCCGCGCAGGGATATAATATAGCTTTTAACGGGCTGGAAACTAATGGTGCTGAAATAGCGCAGCAGGTGGCCGATGAATTTAAGGTGCAGCATACCTTCTCACCGGCAAACCTTATGCAACCGGACGCCATACGCGGGATGGTAGCAGATGCGATCAAAACTTTTGGAACCATTGATGTGCTGGTGAATAATGCAGGTATACAATATGTAGCGCCGATAGATGAATTCCCGGAAGCAAAATGGGATGCTATTATTGCCGTAAACTTAACGGCGGCGTTTCATGTGACCAAGGCTGCATGGGGTAGCATGAAGTCACAAAAATTCGGGCGGATAATCAATATTGCTTCGGCCCATGGTTTGCGCGCATCAGAATTTAAGAGCGCTTATGTAGCGGCCAAGCATGGCCTTGTGGGATTTACCAAAACTATGGCTCTTGAAGGTGCACCTTTTGGCATTACTTGTAATGCCATATGCCCCGGATATGTGGACACCCCACTAGTGGAACAACAAATACCACAACAAGCAAAGGCACATAATATGACCGAGAAAGAGGTAGTGGAGAAAGTATTCCTGGAGCGCCATGCAGTAAAAGAATTCATAGCGGTAGAACTACTTGCACAAACAGCCTTGTTCCTTGCTTCGCCTGATGCAAAAACCATTACAGGTATTGCAATGCCGGTAGATGCGGGATGGACTGCACAATAAGAGATCATTATCTTCAACTCATTTTTTTCATGGACCAAGTAAGTAGTAAGACGGAACATTTTATTAAAGTAAATAACATTAACCTTCATTATATAGACCACCATTCTGATGGGCCGATACTAATATTGCTGCACGGGCTTACTGCCAATGCGCATGCATTTGATGCGCTTATTGAAGGTCTTCAACCATCTTACCGGGTAATATGCCCGGACCTGAGAGGTAATGGATTAAGTGATAAGCCGGCATTCTGCTACACCATTGAAGAGCATGTGCAGGATATAATAGAACTGATAAGCCACCTGGGAGAAAAGAAGGTTTATGTGGGCGGCCATTCTTTTGGCGGCTACGTGGCATTTTATATAGCCGCTAATCATCCACATTTAGTAAATAAGCTGGTGATATTAGATGCCGCAAAGTCGATGAATCCAAACGCAGCGAATATGCTGGCAGGAGCTTTGTCGCGGCTGGATGTTACCTATCCGGGGTTTGATGAATACATTGCGCATGTGAAGAAGGCGCCTTACCTTGATTTTTGGGACCATGCAATGCTCAGCTATTACCGGGCTGATGTGGAAGACCTGCCGACAGGACGAGTGAAGCCCCGCTGTAACCTTATGGACATCACCGAAAAATCAGTGAACCTTGGCGTAATAGCCTGGCCGGAAGTGATAGATACCATAACAACGCCTACCATACTTATCAATGCACTCGACAATTATACGCTGGGAGAGCCGTTGCTGCCTGATGTAATAGCCAAAGAAACAGTAGAAAGTATGAAGCATGCAAAATATGCAGGTGTAGATGGCAATCACCAGACCATGCTATATGGTGCGGGGGCAAAGCAGGTTGTGGCGCATATAAATGCGTATTTAACCCCCGGCCCCTAAAGGGGAGTGCTTTGGGGTTAAGATGTTTGGCGGAGGTGCTTTGATTGTGGTTAGTGCATGCAACGTAAAAGAAAGCCCCGCGAAAGCGAGGCTTTAATGATTTCTATACTAATTATTTTACATTTTACTCCATTCTTCCAAAGTCATTACATCGGCGCGTTTTGAGAATATTTTCTCCATGAGTACGCGGTGCACTTCTTCATCGCCATCTGCACAACAGTCTTCTATTACAGTCATCTGATAATCTTTATCAGCAGCTTCAATTACCGTAGATAATACAACGCCGCCTGTGGCTATGCCGGTAAGTATGAGGTGGTGTATGCCATGAGCTCTTAATACCACCTCAAGGTCGCTGCCTGTAAATGCGCTTACACGGCGTTTGGTAACGATGATCTCATCGGCCTTTGCACCAAGGCCGGGATGTACGGTCATAAACGTTGTCATATCCATTTTGGCGAATCTTTCTTTTCCCGCACCAAAGCTTTTATTGCTGGTACTTACTTCGGGAGCACCTGGCCTGAAGCCTACTACGACATAGATGACTGGGATGTTTTTTTCGCGGGCATGGGCAATGGCTTTGGTTACTTTACCAACCAGTGCTTCAGCAGCCGGGAGCATGCCAACAATACCTACCTGCATATCCATAACCAGGAGGGCTGAGTTTTTTATGTGTTGTTCCATTTTTTTTTACGTTGTTTTTTTTGATTGAGTATTTGATTAAATTTCTTCGATTACTATGTCTTCTTCTTGTTTAAGTTGCGCTACATCTTTTTTATCGAGGTAATCTTTTCTGAGGTACTTAGAAAAGATCGTTGCAATGATAAGCGCTATTATTCCCTGGCAAAGTATGGCATTTGGCGCACCTATTTGCTGGGATACGGCGCCAATAAGCAGGGCGCCAAGTGGCAACATGCCAAAATATGCCATTGCTACATAGCTCATTACGCGACCCCTCATTTTTTTGTCTGATTTAACTTGTATTATCGTCATGATGATTGTGGTTTGAGACATCATTCCAAAGCCTGTAAATACAGCAAACAGCATAGCCACCGGGAAATAACTGATACGGGAAAAGAGTATCAGAAAAATGCCAAAAACCAGGGTATTACACAGTAGCACAATTTTAAGATCTGCTCCCGGCTTTAAGGATGCAAGGAAGATAGAGCCGGCTACTGCTCCTAAGCCAATAAAGCTATTAATATAGCCATAAGTAGCGGCATCGCCCTTGAAGATCACTTTGGCAAATACCGGCAATAACGTGTTGTAGGGCAATACCAGCAGGCCTGTCAGCGCCAGCATAATCATGATAGTGCTTATTGCAGGTGTGTTTTTCAGGTACACAAAACCTTCTGCAAGCTCCAGCGCCACTTTCTTTTTTACCGGATGCGGTACATATGCCGGTAATTTCATTAACAGTAAGGAAGTGATGACTGCGATAAAGCTCACTGCATTTAAGCTAAAACAAATGCCGGCGCCAAATTTGACAAGGATAAGACCTGATAATGCCGGGCCAACTAACCGCGCAATATTCACCATTGATGAATTGAGTGCAAGCGCATTTGGCAGGTCTTCTTTGTTCGTTATCAATTCATGTACAAGGGGCTGCCGTGCGGGTACGTCGAAGGCATTAATGAGACCAAGTATGACGCTGAGTGTGAGTATTTCCCACACTACATAATGATTGGTAAAGATGAGTATGGCCATCAATACAGCCTGCACCATAGAAGCGATCTGGGTAAGCAGCAATACTTTATAACGATCATACCTGTCGGAGGCGATGCCGCCGAGTAAAGAAAAAAGGAACGATGGGAACTGGGCTGCAAATACGGTGAGGCCCAGCATGAAGGCAGAATGCGTTATGGTATAAACAACCCAGCTTACAGCGGTACGCTGCATCCATGTGCCGATCTGGGAAATAGATTGGCCCGCGAAAAATAATCTGTAGTTACGGTTATTGAATGCTCGAAACGTGCTTATATTCATCTTGAAAAATGCCTGCTCCTGATTTCCGGCTCTTAAAACTGCATTTGTTTATCCATGAAAACAACGCTTGCCATCCAGCTCATAGCCACAATGCCAAGAAAGAAAACAACGACCGACATTACTTTTTGGTTTGAAACCTTTCCGGCCCGCATGAGTATATACCCGATAGCAAGATTGAAAAGCCCCCAGAAAACATTGACAGTTGGAGATGACGGGCCCTTGCCGGGTGGGATAGCAAATGGTGTAGGGAAAACATCACCGGAAACACCATGAATAAAATGCGGCACTGTATTAGCGATAAAAAGCCCGGCGAAAAAGCAGGCTATATAATGATACCATTTCATAGACTATATATTTGGGTTAATTAATCAATGCAAAGATGACATAAATATGTGACAGCCTCCTGATACAAATGTCACAATCTGTGAAGTCAGTCCTTTTTTCCGCGTATGCGACTAAAGGTTTGCGGGTTACGCCGAGGTAAGAAGCTATTTGTGAGCGCGATATCCGCTGTTATTCTTTTAGAAACTTGTTTAATATAAGCCGGAAGTACTGTATGATCCATTCATGCAAATGTAGCTCTGCAAATATCTTTAATTTGAATTATATAGTATGGCTTATTTCGCCATCTCTCCTTATATTTGACCTTCACTGAGTTATATGGCAAAGAAAATAAATAATAATATTAAAAGACCTGCTCCGGTGGCGCAACCAAAGCAGACGGCTGTAATAGAGCAGATGCCTGTGGTGAAGGATAGTATGATACCGGCATGGCTGTATGATTTTAAAGTGCAGGCGATCATAGTAGGCATACTGGCTTTTGTGCTTTATGTAAATACTTCAAAGAATGAATATGCACTGGATGATACCATTGTAATTGTGAAGAACGAATATGTGTATGAGGGCTTTGCGGGTATAAAGGATATACTTACCAAGGATGCGTTTGATAGTTATTATAAGCAGTTCAACTCTTCGAATCAATTATCGGGTGGTCGTTACAGGCCATTATCAATAGTTACGTTTGCAATAGAGCAGCAGTTTTTTGGGGCGATACCAAAGGATAAGGTAGATAGTGTAATGAGCCGTGGGTTTACATTTAACATGCAGCAACCCTTTGAGAAAAAATTCATAGAGGATATGCATATCAGGCACTTTTTTAATGTGCTTTGGTTTACATTATGCTGCATACTGTTGTTGTATTTTTTGCGGTATGTGGTATTTAAGAGCAACCCGATAATGGCGCTGCTGGCTGCGCTGATCTTCACTATTCACCCCATACATACAGAGGTGGTGGCCAATGTAAAGAGCAGGGATGAGATCATGTCGCTGGTGTTTATTTGTCTTACTTTCATTTTTGCATTCAAATATGAGGAACATAAAAAAAAGTGGATGCTTGTGGTAGGGTGTGTGAGTTATTTCCTGGCTTTTCTTTCTAAGGAATATGCGATATCGCTTGTGGTGCTTTTGCCGCTGTCGTTCTATTTATTTAACCGGTATTCTATATGGGATAGTATCAAGGCTTCGATCCCATTTATTGGTGTAATGGCATTGTATATTGCTATAAGGCTGAATATAGTAGCACAGATGAATGCAGACTCTGATAGTGATATTCTTAACAATCCATATGCCAAGGTTGCTGACGCCAATGAGAAATTAGCAACCCAGATATCTACCACCTTAAATTATATAAAGCTGCTTATTTACCCCAAGCATTTATCGGCAGATTATTCTTATAATACGATACCGTATAAGAATTTTTCAAACCCGCTTGTATGGTTATCGTTGCTGATAAACGGTGGGCTTATTGTTATGGCAATTTCATTCCTGAAAAGATTGCTGACTTATAATCCGAAAGTAGCTGATACAAAGAAAAGACTGGTGGATATGGAAGGCGCGCGTGTACTATGTTTTGCGATAACCTTTTATATGCTCAACTTGTTCCTGATATGCAATATCTTTTTCAATATTGGTGGTACGATGGGTGAGCGTCTTATTTTCCATTCTTCTGTAGGTTTTTGTATAGCCGCAGCTTATTTGTTGTATAAAGGGATGGAGCAAATAAAACCCGCTATGACCGGCAGGGTAGCCCTCGGCGGGCTGATGGTGCTTCTGATAGTGCTATGTGGTTTTAAAACTATAGAGCGAAATGAAGACTGGAAAAGTGATGAGACTTTATTTAATCATGACATTACGGAAGCCTCCAATAGTATTCTTGTAAACTCAAATGTTGCATCATCGCTTATAAACAAAGCAGAGATGGAGCCTGACAGTCTTAAAAAAAGAGAGTATTTGCACCAGGGCATAACATACTATAACAAAGTTCTTACTCTACACAATACATTTGTATCGGGCTACATGAACAGGTTTGTAGCATATCTGAAGCTCAATGAACCGGACAGTGCAAAGACTAACCTAGATATGGTGCGCTTGTACTATCCTAAGTATCCTAAAATGGAGGAGATCTACTACAACCTTGGTGTTTGCTACTACATGAAAAAACAAATACCGCAAGCAATAGCTATGTGGCAAATATCAATAAAGCTAAATCCAGGATATGGTATTGCACAGCAAAGCATTAATACAGCTATGCAGGCTTTAGGAGCAGAGCAAAGGGGTGAAGCGGTGAATGTGAGGTAACCGGAATTAGATGTAAAAGGTATAATTTTACAATGGGTGGCGTATGATCATCACTCATTTTCAGGAGGCCCGGGCCGCCCATTTTCAGGGGCATCGGGGCCTTCTCTGCGGGGAGGTGGCCCCTGATCTCCGGGATGCTTGCTTCCATGCATGTTGCCACTCATCATTTTTGTAACATCACCGATTATTTTGTCGAATATTGGCTTTTGGGCATCGGTGCATATAGCCCGTACCTGTGCGAAATGATTGTAGGTTGCTAATTCTATTTGTTTCTGGTTATTGGCGATGAGTTGTGATAATGAATCGGGGGTAATACCCTG
The DNA here is from genome assembly GCA_903882965.1 of uncultured Bacteroidota bacterium. Lineage (GTDB taxonomy): Bacteria > Bacteroidota > Bacteroidia > Chitinophagales > Chitinophagaceae > Nemorincola. The sequence continues at coordinate 1,324 of CAIRZD010000361.1, read as the reverse complement.
GTTTGTATTTTCATGAAGTTTGTTGAATAACTGCGTTCTATAATCCATCGATTCTTTTCTTAGCTGGTCCATTGATGTTCTGTGGATATTGATCAGGGCATCGTATTTTTTTACCTGGTCATCAGAGAATTTAAGATTCCGGATCACAAATTCACGTGGTGTTTCGGGCCTGCGACCGCCCGGGAAATTGGGCTTTACCCAAATGGTAGCTATGAGGGCAATATTGCATAATACAAGCAATAGCACAGCATATTTCCACAATCGTAAACTTTTACTCTCATTCATACCTAGTAATTATAAGTTGATTCTAATTGCATTTCAGTTGTGATAGGGTTAGACTTAGCAATAGAATTTGTTTTCCTGTTTTGTTCGATCGAGTATATAGCTGAGCCGATATTTAGCGTAAGCAATAACATAGCTGCTGCGGCCCATCTTTTTGCAGGTATTACAATGATGCGTGCCTTTTCGGGGTTATTTAATTTGATCATTACCTTTTCGAACAAATCGGATGGGGGAAATGCAGGCTGCATGCTATTGGCGCTGCCCAGCACTTCACTTATCCATTTTTCTTTATCTGTGTTTGTATTTACATTATTTTTCATACACTATATTTAGACGTAATTCAATTAATTTTCCTTCGGTCGTATATTGAAGATAATTTTTTTCTAAGATTAGCCTTAGCTCTTTGTAGTAAGGATTCCACAGCCTTTATAGACAAATTCATAATTTCCGCTATTTCTTTTTGGGATAATTCTTCTATATGGGCAAGTATAAATACTGTTTTTTGATTATATGGCAATAAGTTAATTGCTTCAAAAAGGAAACGTGCATTTTCCCGGTTTTCCAGCTTGATGCCGGGGTGTTCAAATCCCGGTTTATTATAAATGGCATCGGTATTGAAAAATTGGCTGAACAAGCCGAATTTTTGCCTTTTTTTAGCGCGGAGATGGTCAAGGCATTTATTTACGGTGATACGGTATATCCACGTTGCCAGCGAGGATCTTTCATTGAATGATGAAACAGACCTGTATATGGTAACAAAAACTTCCTGCGAAATATCTTCAGCCAGCGCATGATCCTGAACGAGGCTAATAGCTGTATTAAACACCTTTTGCCGGTATGTTTCTACCAGCTTTTTGAATGCCTGTTGGTTGCCTGACCTTAATTCTGAAATAAAGTTGTTGATGCTCAAAAGTATAAGTTATTGCTAATAAACATATGCGGCTACTTATTTTATTAAAATTGAGTAGTAATACCCAAAGTTTATTGCATGAAATTTTATTCTTTTACACAACTATCCGAAACTTTTTTGCCTGAATAGCGG
>CAIRZD010000360.1 GCA_903882965.1 uncultured Bacteroidota bacterium | reverse complement strand
TCTGTTGTAAGGTTTAGATTTTTAAAATTACTACCCAGCAAATGTGCTGTTGCGTCTATGTTTATATCCTTGTTGGCATAGTCAATTCCCCCATCAAATTCTAATGCTAGATTAGGATCGTCAACTAATAGTTTTCCAGTAAATTGTTTTTTTGCAAGCGTACCTTTCGTAGTAATATTTTGGTAGGGATAATCCTTTATTGTAAACTTATTTATCATGCCATCAATGTCCATCTGTATTTGGTCAGGGTCGAAAGATTTACCCGCAATATTTTCTTTAAGTGTTATTGCTCCAAATAATGGTTGCCTTAGTAAGATGCCGATTTGCAGATCATTAGTTGTTACCATTCCTGAATAAACAGAAGTACTACTGTTAAATCCGGGTATATTCATTTTTACATTTGCAGTTGCAGAGCCAAGGTTTGTTTTCAACGCGCCATTCACTGCAAAATTTTCAATGTACCCATCATATCTGCCATTGAAATAAGCATATGTAACTCGCTCCAGGTCTATGTTGGGATTGTTTCGTAGTTCTGGTATATAATTGAGCGCTCCCTCACCTGTAGTAAATAATTCTCCGGAATAAGTAATGTATGTTTTATAAATGTCGGGTAACCCCCTCATAGTTATATCTCCCTTCAATACAGTATTCCCATCTGTTGCGTTAAGGTGCTGGGCGCCAAGATCAGCAACAGTACCTTTACCATCTCCGCTTACATGAATTATTATGTTGGGTAGCTTTTTTAATTGAGGCGCAAAGTAGGTAATATCACGTTCATCTATTACAGCGTCTTTCAGGTGTCCTTCCATCGTTACACTATCTATGTAAGATGTGAAATCAGGAAAGTGTTTGTATCGCATTGCATAGTAATTTCCTATCTTACTATTATTTGTTTCCAGGTATAGGTTTTCGCAAATAGAAGCAATAGGAGATACCGTCACTTTACTGCGCATATCTTTTATACCCAGGCCACACCTTTCCTGTGCGGTGAGATGATTAATATCGCCGTGTATGGTGTCACCCACAATACTTGCGTTGCTGATAGATACTGAAATGTTTTTTATTAAAAGATGGTTTTCGTCAAACAGATCCGACACAGGGATTTTTTCATCCATAGTCAAATGGAACGTACACCCATTTAAAGAGATATTTTTTGCATTAGCTGCCCACTTTTCCGGGTTAAAGGGTGTGGTATCAAATGTATCCGAAACGACATTGTGCTTTGTTCTTGGTTTTCCTCCTTTGTACATGTATACATTGATATCCGTATTCTTTACAATTATATCATTTACCTTCAGAAGTTTTTTATCAAAATCAAGGCCATCAGAATTTATAGCGAAGTTTCCTACATCAAAATCAAGGTCCTGTCCTATCCATTTATCATCCATATGGAAACGCACATTTTCAAATTCTATCTTTTGGAGGTCCAATTCAATCGACTTGTTATTCCCGGTAGATTTTTTTCCTGTGCTAAATGCGTCTGTAATAAAATCGTAATTCCAGTTATTAGAAACCGGTGTGCGATATAAATGAATAAATGTATTTTTCAGCCCCAGGTAATGTAATACTGGCTTGTCTTTGAATATAAACCAATCCGTGATTCTTACCTGTACTTCACCCGCATAAAGTAGTGTATCATGCGATTTATCTTCTATATAGATACCCTGTAAAAGGAAATGGTTCAGAAAGTCAAAACGTAAATGTGAAACCGTAACTTTTGTTTTCAGTTTTTTAGAAAGAATATCTGTTGCCTGCCGGGCAAGGTAATTTTGGATTGGTGTATAATTTACCAAAGCTACTACCAGCCCTAACAGCAGCAGTATTGTTATCGCAGTATTGCGTAATATTTTAAGAAAACGTTTCAGTGAATCTTATGTTATTTCATTATTCATACAAAAGTAACTTCATATGCTTTAAAAGCACACAATAAAGTGTTAAACATTTTCATATAACACAACAATTCTTAGTAGTGGCCAAAATACATTTATTTTGAGGTGTTTTTTGAAAATTATTTATACTAACCGAAATGAGAACATTAACTCTTTGTACATCTTTTTTATTAATAAGTATGATAGCGCAGGCACAAAAACAAGCAGCATTTACAGGTAATTATCCGGATACAAAAAAAACTGGACAATCAGATGACTATTTTGGTGCTAAAGTTGCCGACCCATACCGCTGGCTGGAAAATGATATGTCAGAAGAAACTAAGAATTGGGTTGTTGCTCAGAATACAGTAACCAATTCATATATATCCCAAATCCCTTTCAGGGATGCTATTAGAAATAGACTTAAAGAATTATGGAACTATGCAAAATACAGTGCGCCATTTAAAGAAGGCGACTATACCTATTTTTATCTTAACGATGGTTTGCAAAATCAAAGTGTATTATACCGGCAAAAAGGAACTGATAACCCCACAATTTTCCTTGATCCGAATAAATTTTCTGCTGATGGAACTACTTCGTTACAAGGAATAGATTTCACAAAGGACGGCTCTATTGCTGCTTACCAGATCAGTGAAGGTGGTTCAGATTGGCGTAAGGTTATTGTTATAGATGCAAAAAACGGGAATAAAATTGATGATACACTTCGTGATATAAAGTTCAGTGGATTATCGTGGTTGCATAATGATGGTTTTTATTACAGTAGTTACGACAAACCCAAAGGTAGCCAGTTGTCAGAGAAGACGCAGATACATAAACTGTTCTATCATAAGTTAGGTACCCCACAAAGCGAAGACAAACTTATATTTGGGGGTGAAACTACTCCGCGTAGGTATATTGGCGGAAGTGTAACTGAAGATGAGAACTTTCTTGTTATCAGTGCAGCTAATGCTACTTATGGAAATGAGTTATATATCCAGGACCTGACAAAAAAAGATGCTCCAATAATACCGGTAGTTACCGGTTTCGATTTCGAACAAAGTATTGCCTATACCGAAAAGGGTAAATTATATATTGAAACTAATCAAGGCGCACCCAACCGTAAGCTGGTAGTAGTCGATGCTACGACCCCGACAAAAGAACATTGGAGAACATTAATTCCGGAAACAAAATTCCCTTTAAGTATCTCTACTTGTGGTCAAAAAATCTTTGCACAATATCTTGAAGATGCAGTGTCAAAAGTATATCAGTATGGTCTTGATGGAAAAAAAGAGAAAACAATTGAACTTCCGGGCTTAGGTACCGCCGGCGGTTTTGGAGGTAAAATGGAAGAAATGGAAACATACTATACCTACACTTCTTACGTATATCCTTCCACAATTTTCAAGTATGATATTAACACTGGAAAATCTGAATTATACAAAGCATCTGGCGTAAAATTCGATCCTAAAGAATATGAGAGTAAACAACTGTTTTATTCGTCGAAAGATGGCGCAAGAATACCAATGATCATTACTTATAAAAAGGGGATTAAACAAACGGGTAAGAACCCACTTATGTTATATGGCTATGGAGGTTTCAACATCAGCTTAACACCTGCTTTCAGTGTTAGCAACCTAGTCTTTATGGAAAACGGCGGTATATATGCTGTTGCTAATTTGCGTGGTGGTGGTGAGTATGGTGATGAATGGCATAACGCTGGTATTAAAATGAAGAAGCAAAATGTGTTCAATGATTTTATTGCTGCTGCCGAATATTTGATAAAAGAAAAATACACTTCCAAAGAATATCTTGCAATTTCAGGAGGGTCTAATGGCGGCTTGCTGATAGGCGCCTGTATGACACAGCGCCCTGATCTGTTCCGTGTTTGTTTTCCTGCTGTTGGGGTGCTTGATATGCTGCGCTACAATAAGTTTACAGCCGGTGCCGGATGGGCTTATGATTATGGTACGGCAGAAGACAGCAAAGAAATGTTTCAATACCTGCTCAAGTATTCACCGTTGCATAATGTAAAGAAGCAATGCTATCCTGCTACTCTTGTCACTACAGGTGATCATGACGATAGGGTAGTGCCCGCGCATTCATTTAAGTTTGCCGCGTCTTTACAAGCTGCACAAACCTGCGAAAACCCTGTGCTGATAAGTATAGAAACAAAAGCCGGCCATGGTGCAGGCAAGCCGACAGACATGATCATTTCAGAGCAGGCAGATAAATGGTCATTCCTGTTTTGGAATATGGGGCTTACTTATAAATAATGGATTAAATGGTTAATATAATTTTATGCTAATTTTTATGCAGGATATTTAATTCATTCATTGATGAGCAGCATACCCGGATTCATAGTTGTTCCCTTATTAGGGCTCTTGTTTTTTACCTTTCCCGGTATTTTGTTTATAAAGTATTTATCTGGTTTAAGCACCCTTTTAAAGGCGACTGCAGCAATTTTTATTTCGCTTGGTTTTTGGATTTGCATCTCATGGTTTATTTCCTGGGTTGCATTGCCACTTGATCCTTTAGCATTTTTTTTACAATTACTATTTATAGTTTATTTTTTCGCAAAATACACAGCCAAAATAAAAGAGGAAGTATCAGAAATTAGCATACTCAGCATAAAGAAAATACCACTTCATTATTTTATTTTAATACTTGCTTTATTATTGTTAAGCTTCCCTATGCTATTCATTACCATTCCGCCGGGTTGCGATACCTCAATGCATGGTTACATTACCCGCCTTATCATTAATAATAATGGATTGCCACATTCTTATCGCCCTATTTTGCCTGTTGATTATTTTGGCAGTTATAGTGCCGGGTATCATATTGTCACAGCTTTAGTGAGTGGTGTTAATACTATCTATTTAAGGCATGCCATAAATTTTATTAGTATCATTGTTTACCCATTATGTTTATTGGCAATGGTTTTTTCTTTAAAAAACTTCTTTTCAGAAAAAACAGCAATATATACAAGTATTATTTTCTTTGGAATTAACCGCACATATATTGGTACTATTTGGTGGGGCGGGAATCCATCTATGCTGTCTTTCGCATTTTGCCTTTTTAGTTTTGGGCTCATAATGTATGCGGTTCAGAACAGGTATAGTAAACCATTTTATCTTTGTGCACTTACTATTGCTGCAATACCTCTGGTACATGCAATACCCGCAATTACTTTTGTTTATGTTTCATTTGTTGGGTATGTTATTTTACTTTATCACAATAGGGCCCATTTTAAATGGATTGTTCTCAATACAGTATTACTGGTCATTTGTGTTTTGTTTCTGTTAGCCCCTTTTCTTATTCATTTCAAAAATGAAAATTCACCACAACTTTTATTGATGATAAAAAACTGGCAAAATGAAATGATGAATAAAAAACTGACTAACACCCTCACTGATAATTTACTTGTTTCTGCCGATCAGATTAAATACAGGATTGGCGATGTGTTGACCATATTATCTGGTATCTCATTGGCATTTCTTTTTTATTTTAAAAAATATAAGCAGATAATTTATAGCAGCATTTTTATTTTATTTATCTACCTGTTAATATTCAATTGTGCATATTGGGTTTTGCCATTTTCTGAGCTATTATATCCTGAGCGTGTTGTGTATTTTATGATCATTTGCTGGGCGTTTATTTTTGGATATTTTTTAACTGAGCTTGAAAATAGAATAGATAAATGGTCCATGTTTAATAAGAAATTGAGTGTGTATTTTTTATTAGTTTTAATCATGTTGTGCATCAGTGTGCAAAATATCATTGACCAATCACTTGGGCTAAGCAGAGAAACCCAGGTTAGCTGTAATAGGCCCACTGTTGCTGCTTTTGATTGGATCAATGCAAATACTGAAAAAAACGCATTATTTGTTGCCAGTTATGCAGATGCCGGCATGTGGATACCTGCTTTTACTAATAGAGCTACATTAGGTGCGCATATGCACTTTATTCATGAAGTTCAGCATATACCAGACACCTTAAATGCCTCAACTGCACCCAGATATTTTTTTATCACCAAAAGAGACATGAAAATGAAGAATGGAATAATGGGTGAAATAAATAATAGAGTTAAGCTATTTTCTAATAGCGAAGTTGAAATTTATAAGTAGGTTGCTTTTTGGGTAGCTATTTTTTCTTTCCAAATAATCTTTTAAGTAATCCCTTTTGGGGCTTTTCTCCTCTATTAGTTTCCCGACCATCTGTAATTGTCACTATCGCTTTTTCGCGCACAGCTGTTTTTTTTGCTGCCCTATACATGTGCTGCCATATAGTGCCTATGAAACCTTTTGATGTATCTCGTGCAAATGATGTGCTTACCTTGCGTATATCTTTTCCTGGCAATGGATTGTCGCTGTATAGTAATAAAGTGCTTCCTAAAAATGCCAGAGTTCCTTTTTTTCCTTCTCTTTGTTTGGTGTTAAACTTGAACAGCGATATTTTCAGATCGTTGTATAGTACCGTAAAATCACCTTTGCTATAGGTCTCATCACCTTCAATATGTATATCCATTTTCCGGAGATGGAAAGAAGTCACTTTTACAAATGTGAACGCCTGTGCCTGTGTTGTTACATCATCACCATTAAGGTCTTTCAGATATCCATCTATTTTAAAGCGGCCTGTATTGTCAGTAAGAGAAAGATCGAAATTTGTTGAGATTAAGCTTTTGTCCATGTATTTTCCCTCCAAAGCCACAATGCAGCTATTATGTTTTGCTATCACTTTTGGTATGTTGGTAATATTGCGGAATTGACCGCGTATACCTGTAAACTCGATTGTCCCTTTGTCCCCTTTTTTTGTTACTTCTGTATATTTAAAATATCCCTCGCTTATGCTCAGTTCTTGAATATTTGTTTTCAAACCTACTTCTAGTAATAACTGTTGTGGATAGGCTCCCATCTTACTATTGTGGGGATTATTCTCTCGTATGTATTGTATGTTTATTGCCGGGTTACTTACATTCCCATTGGGTATGCGAAGCACCCCTTTGTCAATCAACTTGTTCCAGTTAAATCCGGCTAATTCAATATTTGGGAAATTAAGGTTGTATATCTCTTTTGTTTTGCCGGTTTGCGGGTCGTTATCAGACATTTCTTTGATCTTTACCGACTTTAATATCACAGTACTGTGTCTGGTTTCAAAATCTATCTCTGGCTTTTTTATAACGTATCGTCCTGCCGGTTTGCTGAAAATGAAGCTTTCAAAACGCACCTTACCGGATTTTGCATAAAGAAATGTACTGGTATCTATTGATTGATCATAGTTATATGCCCAGTTATTCAATATAGCTGTGCCACCTTTCATAAAGCATTTAAAATTTGCCTTTGGGCCCTTATAGTGGTAGGTTATATCTGGATTTATAAAGTTTACATATGTGGCTGCTATTCGACTGATGGTTGGGTTCTTTACTTCTTCATGGGCAAATAGGGAATCCTCAGGATGTGGTATACATAGCATTGACCATTTAAGGTCATGAACTATTATATTTTTACAATTAATTGATTTCTTTACCACCAGGCTCGTCCATGCCACCTCGTCTGCTTCAAAGTATTGTATCTGTACAGTAGACAAGGTAAAAGGAGTTCTGTGATGGCGCGCCCTTACAATGGCAACTTGTTTTTCATCAGGCCATAATTTTAGATCAGTTACCGTAATCTTGCGAGTGAATATATTTATACTGATATCACTGAAAGAAACATGATAAACACTATCACTTGATTTGCTTATCATTCCGGGTAATCGTTCTCTGATGATCTGTTTATAATGCAATGAAAGCCACCACACAATACCAGCAGTGGATATAATTAATAATAGCAACGAATAGGAGAGAATACGTAATAGTATCGTTGCTTTACTTTTAGCCATGATTTTATACTAGGTAAAATCATGCCAATCATTTATCATATTAACCCTTTTTAGGTATTTTTCCTGCACCTGCAAAATATTTGTGCCAGTATTCTTCATTTAGATTACTGATCATTACGCCTCCGGATGTAGATGCATGCACGAAATAATCATTTGCCAGGTATATACCCACATGCGAGATGCGATGTCTGCTTCGCACATGGAAGAATACCAGGTCACCTTCCTCAGCGTCTTTTGAATGCTTTATGCGTTTACAGTTACTGTACTGTTCACTGGCAGTTCTTAATAGATCAACGCCATAAACTTCACCATAAAGTTTCTGCGCAAACCCTGAACAGTCAATGCCCGACTTGCTGCAACCGCCCATTCTATAGTTGGCACCATACCACCTGTCTATGAATTGATAAAGGGTATAATTAGTTATCTCTTTGGGTTTTACCCCCAGCATTTCAGCATACTTTTTCCGTACCTGGTTATTTTCTTTTTCCGTATAGTGTTCTTTTTTGAGAGGTTCTATTGCACAGGTTTCTTCCGGCACATTGTCGGTTGCTTCATCATCCGAAATTGGCTCAGGTTTCTTGGGGTTGGGTATGGCTTTAGGTTTTGGTTTTGATGGATCTATGCCGTTTTCGGTCATACTTACTTTATTATGCCCGTTAATGTAAACGTCATCAATAAATTTTGGCTGTTTTGACGATTTAGCCACAGCATTTTTCCGGCTGGTATGGCAGCCGGAAATAGCAGTACTTATGAAAAAGCATGTTATTGCGAATAAAAATATTTGTATCCTCCTTTGCATGTTTTTAACGGGGTGCAAAGGTAACTTTTACTTTGTTAGAATAATTCATATTAAAAAATAATTAAACTTTTGACCTGTAGTATATAAAACAGGAAATCAACAGTAGATGAACACCAGATTTATTGATTTGCAAATAACTATATGTGGATAACTTCCACTACTCACCATCCCCGCAATTTCGTTACTTTGTACGACGCTGAAAGAGTGTGCAGAACTTCATGAAATTCTCCCATTTACATAACCATACACAGTATTCCCTGCTAGATGGGGCTTCAAATATTTCTAAGCTTTTTGATAAGGCCCGTAATGATAATATGCCTGCAATGGCTATTACAGATCATGGCAATATGTTTGGGGTGTTTGATTTCGTTGCTGAAGCATGGAAGAAGAAAAAGGTTGTAGGCAAAACTCCTGAGGGTAAGGATATTGAAGAGCCGGTTGTAAAGCCCATCGTCGGCTGCGAGTTTTATCTGGTAGACAATAGGCATAAGCGGCAATTCTCAAAAGATGATAAAGACCTTCGTTACCACCAGCTTTTTCTGGCTAAGGATGAAATAGGGTATAAGAATCTTGTAAAGCTCTGCTCGCTTGGTTATATGGAGGGGCTCTATAGCAAATATCCTCGTATTGATAAAGAGTTGGTATTGCAATACCATGAAGGGCTTATAGCCACTACTTGCTGCCTTGCAGCAGAGGTGCCGCGCACAATACTCCGAAAAGGGGAAGCCGAAGGCGAAAAAGCTTTCAAATGGTGGCTTGATCTGTTTGGCGATGACTATTACATAGAATTGCAACGTCATGATATTCCTGATCAAAACAAGGTTAACGAAGTACTCATGCGTTTTGCAGCAAAGTACCGTGTCCCCATGATCGCGAGTAATGACAGCCATTATGTAGACCAGGTCGATTCTAACGCCCATGATATTTTACTTTGCATAAACACAGGCTCAAAGCAAACAGACCCTAAGTGGAAAGAACTGGGTGATGATGACGAAGTACAGGTAAAAGGTGGTCGCTTTGCATTCCCCAACGACCAGTTCTTTTTCAAAACGGGTGAGCAGATGACCAGCCTCTTTAACGATGTGCCGGAAGCCATTGATAACACTAACCATGTACTTGATAAGATAAAACCATTGAAGCTCGAACGGGATATACTCCTGCCACACTTCAAGGTGCCTGAAGAATTTCACGATGATCAGAATGCCTTCCTTGAGCACATTACATGGCTTGGTGCCAAAGAACGTTATAAAGAAATTACAGCAGAGGTTGAGGAGCGCATAAAGTTTGAGTTGTTCACCATTAAAACGATGGGTTTTGCAGGCTACTTCCTTATTGTGAGCGACTTTATAAAAGCAGGCCGCAATATGGGTGTGTTCATTGGCCCTGGCCGTGGCTCTGCTGCCGGCTCTGCTGTTGCATATTGTATTGGCATCACAAATATTGATCCTATCAAATACAAGTTGCTGTTCGAACGTTTCCTTAATCCTGATCGTAAGAGCATGCCCGATATTGATACTGACTTTGATGATGTCGGCAGGCAGAAGGTGATAGATTATGTAGTGCAAAAGTATGGCAAGAACCAGGTGGCACAGATTGTTACCTACGGTACCATGGCTGCAAAGAGTAGCATCAAAGATGTAGCCCGTGCGCTCGATCTGCCATTATCTGAAAGCAATGCACTGGCAAAGCTCGTTCCTGAGCGCCCGGGAATAAGCCTCAGGCGCCTGCTCAAAGCTGACCTGAAAGGGGAGGGTAGCCTCGATCAAAAAGAAGGTCTTGGTTCAGAAGAAATAGAATGGGTAAACAAACTACGCGAGATATACAACCAGCCTAATCTGCATGGCGAAGTATTACATGCAGCTGAGAAACTGGAAGGCTCTGTGCGCAATACAGGTATACATGCTGCCGGCATCATCATAGCCCCTAGTGATCTTACAGATCTCTTGCCGGTATTCATGGCAAAAGATGTAGACTCGCTCATAACCCAGTATGAAGGCAATGTCATAGAAAATGCCGGTGTTATCAAGATGGACTTTCTGGGCCTTAAAACCCTTACTATCATCAAGGATGCACTTGCTTTGATAAAGCGCAATTATAATGTTGAAATAGATATTGACAATATACCGCTCGATGACGAGGAAACTTACGAGCTCTACCAAAACGGAGATACCAATGGTACGTTCCAGTTTGAAAGTGCCGGTATGCAGAAACACCTCATCAACCTCAAACCCGATAAGTTTGATGATCTTATAGCCATGAATGCCCTGTATCGGCCGGGGCCAATGGAGTATATACCTAACTATATCAAACGCAAACATGGCCTCGAAGCCATTAGCTATGATGTGCCGGATATGGAGGAATATCTTGGTGATACTTACGGTATCACTGTATACCAGGAACAGGTGATGTTGCTTTCTCAAAGCCTTGCAGGCTTCACAAAGGGCGATGCCGATGTGTTGCGTAAAGCAATGGGAAAAAAGCAAAAATCAGTACTGGATAAAATGAAAGGGCAGTTTGTTGAAGGGGCAAAAGCAAAAGGCCACCCAGAAGACAAACTGCAAAAAATATGGACCGACTGGGAAGCCTTTGCGCAGTATGCCTTCAATAAATCGCACTCTACTTGTTATGCCCTTGTTGCATATCAGACAGCATATCTCAAAGCCCATTATCCGGCAGAATACATGGCTGCGGTACTCAATAACCAGGGCAACATTGACAAGATAAAGTTCTATATGGAAGAGTGCCAGCGCATGGGGTTACAGGTGCTTGGCCCTGATGTGAATGAGAGCCTTAAAGGTTTTGCAGTGGCAAAAGAAAACGTAGTTCGTTTTGGACTCAACGCCATCAAAGGGGTAGGTGAGGCTGCTGTTGAAGATATTATACTGGAGCGCGAAACTAATGGCCCTTATATTACTGTATATGATTTCATAAAGCGGGTCAACCAGCGTACCGTTAATAAAAAATCAATGGAGAGCTTGGTTCTTGCGGGTGCGCTTGATTGTTTCCCGCAATTGCATAGAGCCCAGTATTTTTATGCGCCTGCAACAGACCCAATTACTGGCCTTGAGCGGCTTGTAAAGTTTGGTAACCAGTTTCAGGCCAGTTCATCAATGGCAACCAATAGTCTTTTTGGAGCATCTGTAATGCCCGAGGTAAAGCCCCCCCAAATGCCAGAATGTGATAAGTGGGGGCTGCCTGAATTACTTGATCGTGAAAAAGAAGTTGTAGGTATTTACCTCAGTGCCCATCCACTCGATGGCTTCAGGTTCGAAATGGATAATTATGGCATGACTGCTATAAGTGATCTGGATGCCAGCCGAGGTCGTAATATCCGTATAGCAGGTTTTGTTACAGATGTGGGCCATATGACCACAAAGAAAGGTAGCAAGTTCGGTAAGCTCACTATCAACGACTATTCAGGAAATTATGAGATCCTGCTATGGGAAAAGAATTACGTGCAGTATGGTAATTACCTTGTCAATGGTCAAAAATTAATGATACAGGGGGTCTATGATGAGCATCGGTTCCGCACCGGAACCATGGAGTTCCAGATACAAAATATGATGTTGCTGGATGAAGTACGTAAGCTGCTCACAAAAAGGATACACCTCTCTATACCTGCCGAAAATATAACAGAAGAATTCGTGGCATTTATAAGCGATAACGTAAAAAATCACCCGGGCACCACTGAGCTCATTATCACCATTAAGGACGATGAACTTGCCATGGGTGTAAGACTAAAATCACAGGCAAAAAAAATAGAAGTTAATGACGAATTGATCCGCTATTTACAGGAACACGAAGAAATAAAATACAACCTTGATAAAGCCTGATAGAGGGTTAATTAACAATTATAATAGAGTACTGATTACTGATATTAGGAAGCGCAAGTGGAGCAGGGAAATTAAATCCATATTGCGTTGCAGATTTTATATATACATTACTGCTTGCACCAGCATAAAAATAACCAACGGAAAGAGTGTTTAGGTAAACGAGATATGGTGCCGCTAAAAAAATATCGCTTTCAGTGGATAGCCCTCTGTTTACAATTATTTCTCTTAAAGCTGACGAAGAACTATCATTTTTTAATATCAAATAGAAATAATTAGGATTCACATCAAAGTATACATATTGCACTCCGTTTATTGGGAATACACTACTTACAGTATCCCAGTTTACTTGTTCTCCGTATGTGCCGTGTGTAAACGCATTCCCGTTTAGTGAATCACCAAATTGGCCTGTAAAACCCTTGGTTTGGCCCACCGGTATTGTATAAGCATAATTATTTAAAGTAAGTGTTATGGGCGTCAGTGCATGGTTAACAAATTCAATGGTCGAAGTTGCAGGTATTTCACAATGGTCACCACTATAGCCACGTGGACATGTGCAAAAACCATCCGAACAGGAACCGCCGTTCTGGCAAGTTGTATTTATGCACTTGTTTTTTGTACATGAAGTGTACAATACAGCTGTGAACGCAAATAGGGTAATTATAACGCTTGCAAAAATTGATCTTGTTTGTTTCATTATTATGCTTTTTTTTTAAGTTCTTTGTTTCCAAAGATATTTAATGACATACCATTATGAAATATGGTAGCCAACCTGCTTCAGCCATAAAATTAATAGTTTCTTTCAAAGAAACCGAAATATTTAAAGCCTTAAAAAAATATTATCTGCAACTTTTAAATAGAATAATTAATGTTATATAAGGATGGCAAGCATATAGAGGTAGAAAACCTGCCTGAATGTTAGCATTATGTGGAAACATTATATGCCCATATGGCTATTCTATTCTTATCCCCAATCACTTATTCGTATCTTTGCTTTTTAAACACAAAAAAACAATAACAATGGCAGCAGTATATACTGATTCAAATTTTGACACTGAAGTTCTTAAAGCTGAAAAGCTATCTGTAATAGATTTTTGGGCACCTTGGTGCGGTCCTTGTCTTGCTTTAGGGCCTACTATCGATGCTCTTTCTAAAGAATATGAAGGCAAAGTAAATGTGGGTAAAGTAAATGTAGACGAAAACCCAAATCTTTCTATTAATTATGGAGTTACCAGTATTCCATGTGTGCTCTTTATTAAAAACGGACAGGTTGTTGACAAGCAGGTAGGTGCAGCACCCAAAAATGTATTTGATAAGAAAATACAAAAAATATTAGGAGTTTAGTCAGTTAGGTAGCAGTACCTATGTCAAAACATACATCATAAAACGCCCCGGAATCCGGGGCGTTTTATTTTAAAGTCCTTTGCGCAACAATTTATTAGTTTACTTCTTCTTTAACCATTGCTCCATAAACTTCGGATCGAGCTGGTAATATGCATAAGTGCTTTTGTATTCAACTATGCAATTATTTACCCAAAAGATAGAAGGTACACTGGGGCCGGCCATTTTCATAAAGTCATCTGAGTGCTTGTAGTAGATATGGGGTACACCTTCAGCATGGGTTTCGTCAAAGAATTTTTTGATAAAATTGTCAGACCCTGCCAATACCATGTATATGGGGATATCGGGATGCTCATGGTGTATTATCTGGAGCAGGTAGGCGGCTTTTTTACAATGTGGGCAAGTAAGGCTCATAAATGCTATAATATGCTTGCCGGTTCGCAGGTCTTCCGTTGGGGCGGGGGCATATTTATATAGTGGGGCAAGGTCTATTGGTTTCTCCACTTTCTCGGGGTCTGTACCTATATATACCAGGCGCAATAAAAAGGGTACAGTCAATGCTATACCAGATATAACTATAAATGCGATTTCGGAGTATTTATATGGCTTGATGGGGTATATCTTCCAGAGCACTAATGTGGCTGCGATCATTGCCAAATTTTTCCAGATAGCTGCAAGCGGTTTCATAGCCAATTGGTCGCCAAAGCAACCACAGTTGCCTGTATTGCCCTGTTTGAGTATAATTACAAGCAAGTAAATAATAAATACAGACAAGAGGACAATAATGGCTTTGTATGTAAATGACTTAAGGTAGATATGGCACAACAAGAACAAACCCAGCAATATCTCGAACCCGATCATAAAATGGGCTATGAAACTGGCCAGAATGACACTGCTGATACCGAGATCAAGAAACGTCCACTGAAAACTATCAAAAGCATTGTCTGTATATATTTTACTCCATGCGGAATAAAAGAAAACGGCTGCAAGTACGATTAATAAAATGGCTCCGGTAATGCGTTTCATGTAAAATGAAATGCTTTTTGGAGGAGTGGGGCGCACTACAGGATTTTCTAATTCTAAACCTTCCATAACAAAAATATGGCTCAAAATTAGCCTATTAACACTTTCGAGATTGGTAAAATTTTACTAATAAAGTGTGCAGGTCTCCACAGATTTAATGCCGGTAGATGCATCAGTATTGGTAACCGAATTGGATTGGCACTTGCTTTTGGCTCCCGATGAGTTGTCGATAATGGTATATGTCTGCTCGGTGCTGTCTGGGAGTCCTGGATAACCGCTGTATACAATACTGCATTGACAAGTATAACTCTTAGTGCAGGAGGTCATGTATACAGACCCTGCAATAGCAAGAAGAAGTAATATAGTAGTACGGAATTTCATGTACACAGACTTATTTGGGGTTGAAGTTAGTGATTGGAAGTTGAAAATCAAAATCCAGTGCCGAGATGAGCAATGCTTTTCTATACTAAAAGCAATGATCTCAATCAGAGAATATTTGAGTTACAGCCATTACCTTTGCATCCGAACAAATCAATTTTCAATATTTATGGATTTTCGTATAGAAAAAGACACAATGGGCGAGGTTCAAGTGCCAATAACCGCATACTTCGGCGCCCAAACCCAAAGATCAATTGATAATTTTAAAATTGCCCAGGACATTAACAAAATGCCTAAGGAGATCATAAGGGCATTTGCATACCTGAAAAAAGCAGCTGCGATCACAAATTGCCAGCTAGGGGTGTTGCCACAGGATAAATGTGATCTGATAGGTAAGGTTTGTGATGAAATATTGGAAGGTAAGCTTGTCGATGAGTTTCCGTTGGTGGTTTGGCAAACAGGCTCAGGTACGCAGTCTAATATGAATGTGAACGAAGTAGTTGCATACAGGGCACATGTGCTGAACGGAGGCAAACTTACAGATAAGGAGAAATTTATACACCCAAATGATGATGTGAATTAATCCCAGTCATCTAATGATACATTCCCTACAGCAATGCATATTGCTGCCTATAAAATGTTGGTTGATGTAACCATACCCGGGATAAAAAAGCTGCGTGATACATTGGCGCAGAAATCCAAGGAATACATGCATGTTGTGAAGATTGGCCGCACACACTTTATGGATGCAACGCCACTAACGGTTGGGCAGGA
This sequence comes from uncultured Bacteroidota bacterium, assembly GCA_903882965.1. Taxonomy (GTDB): domain Bacteria; phylum Bacteroidota; class Bacteroidia; order Chitinophagales; family Chitinophagaceae; genus Nemorincola. Next base: position 5,917 of record CAIRZD010000360.1, on the reverse strand, counting down.
ATTAAGTGGCTATGTATCTCAGCTCGACCATGGTTTACGCGCTATAAATAATACACTGGCGCATCTTAGCGAGCTCGCATTGGGCGGCACTGCAGTCGGTACAGGTATTAATACTCCTAAAGGGTATGCTGTAAAGGTGGCCGAAAATATTGCCCAACTTACGGGTCTGCCATTTATAACGGCTGAAAATAAATTTGAAAGCCTTGCAGCCCATGATGCTATTGTAGAAACACATGGTGCCCTGAAAACCGTAGCGGTAAGTCTTATGAAGATTGCCAATGATATCCGTATGCTTAGTTCAGGGCCACGCTCGGGAATCGGAGAGTTACATATTCCTGATAATGAACCCGGCTCATCTATAATGCCGGGTAAAGTAAACCCAACCCAGTGCGAAGCTTTAACAATGATAGCAGCACAGGTAATGGGCAACGATGTGGCCATAGGCATAGGCGGTGCAACAGGGCATTTTGAACTCAATGTCTTTAAGCCGGTGATGATCTTTAACTTCCTGCACAGTGCCCGCCTGATTGGGGATGGTTGTGTGTCATTCAATGATAAATGCGCAGAAGGCCTGGAGCCGATAGAAGCAAATATCAAGGAGCATGTAAATAATTCACTCATGCTTGTAACGGCGTTGAATACTAAAATAGGGTATTACAAGGCCGCCGAGATAGCACAAACAGCTCATAAACTTGGAAAAACACTTAAACAAACCGCAATAGATCTGGGTTATTTGACTGCCGAACAATTTGATGAATGGGTAATACCCAAGGATATGGTAGGGGAGTTGAATTAATAACTCATTGTAGAATTCTCAGGTAAAGAGAAAGGCTGCATTAGCAGCCTTTCTCTTTTTGTAGCGCTTTGATCGCCTTATTTCTTCACAAACTTGCTTACTTCCGTATTATTCACGCAAACGAAATAAACACCATCCGGCCATTCGGAAACATCAACGGTAATACTATACTGAGAACAGTGAACTGCCGGCTGTATTTTTTGCCCTAAAACATTGGTGATCGTCATTTCATGTATCAGATCATTGGTAGATCGAACAGTGAGTTGTGTGGTAGCCGGATCAGGATAGATCATTATCCTGTTCTCTGCTACGCCCGGGGCGTTGGAGTGCAATGTTATCGCTGACATTGGCGCTGTCACTTTCCGGATACGATTGTTACCATTATCCGATATGTAGAGATTGCCTGCCGTATCTAAAGAGATAAATGCTTCTCCGCTGCCTATATTGTCCATTTCTGCCAGCAGCGCTGATCCTCCGTCACCGCTGAATCCCATTGTTCCATCACCTGCTATAGTGTGTATGATGCCACTGGTATCTACTACCCGTATCCGGGTCACATCGCCATCGGCTATATATAAATTATGGTATTTGTCCAGCGCCAAAGTATATGGGAACGTAAGCAATGCTGCAGTTGCCGGCCCACCATCTCCGCTGCTTCCAGAAGTGCCTCCCGAGCCCGCAACAATGTGTACTGTGCCTGAGTCAATAAGACCATAATTTGCAGCAAGATTTACTCCCCCGGTGCTGATCTTATATACAGCACTGTTCGATTCGCCGGTAAAATATATATCGCCGTTATTGTCAACAACTACACCTGTAATATCACTGATACCTAATGTGAAAAGTGTATCATGGATATTATATAATATAGACATGATAGAGTCTGTTGCGATATTTACAATGTTAATATTTCCTGCCATGTCAGCAATATAAAGATTGCCTGAAGTATCAAAAGCGAGCCCGGTTGGCCATGCCAGGCCTGCCGAATCTGCGGGTCCCCAATATGCACCATACCCGCCGGAATAATAATAATTGCCGGCAAATGTGGTAATAATGCCGTTGGTATCTACTTTACGCACTACATGATTATTTTGTTCTGCTATATAGAGGTTCCCGGCCTTGTCAATCGCCATCCCTTGTGGATCGTTCAGTTTCGCGGCAACTGCCAGGCTACTATCGCCGCTAAAACCCGGAATTCCATCACCGGCTATAGTTGTTACAATACCCGCAGCGTCCACTTTACGAACAGTATTATTATCAACAAAATACATGTTGCCTTTGTGGTCAAAAGCTATTCCACGGGGCCAGTATATGCCTGCGTCTATTGCCGGGCCACCATCTCCGGAAGTTGTATATGCAGCACTACCTGCAAATGTATTAATGATCTGCGCCTTTGTAAATAAGGGAAGTAAAAGAAGAAAGGGGAATAATTTTTTCATAACGTAATGATTATGAATATAAAGATAAACAATAATTTATTAGGCATTAATCAAAAAAATCGGCAATTTCTGCCGATTTTTTTGATTAGTATAATGTGCCAAATATAAGTGCAGGTACTAAAAATTCATTTTATTCCGCAGGGTATTTGGCACCCCGTTTTTGTGAAGGAGTATCGCGGTTGTTTTGTACCGTACATAGGCCCTTGATACGTAGATGTAACCTTTGTAGTCGTTCTTATCACCCCATGAGTTTTTTACTTTGTAGTATTTGCGGCCATTCTGATCTTCTGCCATGCCTACTATATGCATGCCGTGGTCATCGGTGGTTTCGTAGTCGTCAAAAGCCCTTTGGCGCATTTCGGGGGTTATTGTCCTTTCATCTTTAGGCCCGTTGAACATGTATTTCTTTTCCGTATCGTCCATGTCATCGTAGTCCTTTTCGGGTACATAAGCTACGCCGTTCTTCCAGCTAAAGTATTTCTCGCTTACATCAGCGGCCCATGCCACCGTAAACCCTTTATTGAGGGCGTTATCAATAATGTCGGTGAGGTCTTCTATTTGCACATTATATACCCTCTGGAAAGCCCAGTTGTCGGGGACCATGAACATAGCTTTTTTGTAGTAAGGATCTGTGGTAACGGATGTCAGTTCTACATAATCTTCAGGGTGAATACCTACACGTTGTTCCGCAAAAGATTTTGGAGTATACCATTTGTTATCCCATTTGAATTTTTCAGGTATTGCGCCAAGATAGGAATCAAGCACATCATTATATGCCTTTTTCCACGATGGTGTGAGCTTGCCATTTGGGTTAGAAACAACAGCTTCCAGCATTGATTTCAGAATGGCTTGCATTTCGGCAAATTTATTTTTGGTAGTACCGTAGTTAAGGCCGGTATACACCTCTTGTGGCATAGCGCCATATTTGGCAAACATATTTATTACATCATGGCATTCGCCCCCATCGCCCCACGAAATTGCTCCATGCATTCGCACAAAGGCCTCTGCTTTTTCAAGGTAAACACAATGCGCACTAAATATTTCAGAAAGCTCTATCGGCTCTTTGCCCATACGCATCATTTCACTTTCCAGGAATGAATTAGTGGAATAGCTCCAGCAGGTGCCCGAGCTGGCTTGGTTCTTTACGCTTGTATGCTCCAGGTCTATGATGTTATTAAACTCATATTTCCGGTTAGGGTCCTCATTTTTTGGGATTGGGGCATTTGGGGGGGGTATTGGTGCGCTTGGCGTAGTTACATAACTGTGGTTAGATTCTATTTTTCTGATCAGTTCGTCTTGTGCATGTACTAACAACGGCGATACTGCAACAGCCAGTATGATAAACTTCTTCATTCGATATATGTTCTTTAATAGTAACAAAAGTACCCAAATATATGATACGTTGGTAGCAGACACAAGTGTGAAAAAGCAGGTAAAGAAGCTATTTGTATTTTTTTATGTTAAAACATTGCCCACTAATGGCATGGTTTTTAAAACAATATCGAAAAAAATAGGATTATGAAAAAGATCGTTGTAGGAACATTAAGTATTTGCGTAGCTACTATATTACTAACGTCATGTGTTGCGAAACGCAAGTATATCTCAGCTCGTACCAAAGCCACGCAAGAGCATAATGATAATGTGGCACTTAACGGGCGTGTTAACAGGCTCGAAGATACGGTAAGCATGCTGCATCATAAGTTAGGGGCAATGGGAAATGCAAATGAAAATGCTAATAATGAGCTCAACAAAACCAATAATGAGCTTTATAGGACCAATAATGAGTTGAATATGACCAAAGAACAGATTGCCTCACAGCGCCAGCGCTTACAGCAAATGCAATCGTTTATTGATCAGCAGCAAAAAGCGGTTCAGGATCTTAAAAAGAAAATATCAGATGCATTAGTAAGTTTTAACAGCAGTGAACTGGATGTAACAATGAAAGACGGAAAGGTTTATATAAGTATGCAGGAAAGCTTATTATTCCCTTCAGGTAGTGCTAAAGTGAACCCTAGGGGTAAAGAAGCATTGGCAAAGGTTGCCAGTGTATTAACTACTAATAACGATATAAATATTGATATAGAAGGTCATACAGATAATAAACCTATCCATACCACTCAGTACCCTGATAACTGGGCGCTTAGTACTGCCAGGGCAACTTCTATAGCACATGTATTGATAGATGAATATGCAGTTTCGCCAACAAGGCTTATAGCTAGTGGGCGGGCTTTTTATGAGCCTGTAGCCTCAAATGATACAGAAGATGGAAGGGCGCATAACCGTCGTGCCGAAATAATACTGGAACCTAAACTTGATGAGTTAATGCAATTAATGAACACACCAAACTTAACCGGTAAATAAAAGTCTTCAATTTTCAGGAAAGCAGGTTATCCGGTTGATAACCTGCTTTTTTTGTTTACTTTAACTTATTTAGCCCATTGATATTGGCAATTGGTTTTGAGCGTCTGAAAATGTTATTACTTTTGTTTAATAATTTCCCAAAACAGAAAACATGAAAAAAATTCTCACAACGATCGGCTGCATTTGTTTCGCATCTTTTTTTCTTACATCCTGTATCGTATCTAAAAAGAAATTCCTTGCGGAGCAAGCCAGGGCTAATTCAGAGCATGCTAATGCGGTATCATTACAAAAGGACCTTGCAGACGAAAAAGCAACAAATGTAAAGTTGAATGCCAAGATCAATGACCTCAACAATACCATTACCGGTCTTAATGGGGATATTGCTAACCTGAACAAACGTATATCAAGACTCAAAGACAGTATCAGTAATGAGGAAAGTACCATTTATGAACTCAATAGCCAGGTAAATGACCTTGGTAATGAGAACAGGAAAACTAAAAAGCAACTCAGCAGTACTACCGCACAAGTCGAAGACCAACGCAGGCGTATGGAGCAATTGCAAGCGCTCATAGATCAGCAACAAAAAGCTACAGAAGCGTTGAGAAAGAAAATTGCAGATGCTCTTGAGGGCTTTAACAGCAGTGAACTTACCGTAACTATGAAGAACGGCCGCGTCTATATTAGTATGCAGGAAGGCCTCCTGTTCCCTTCCGGTAGCGCAGTTGTGAACCCGAAAGGTAAAGATGCACTCTCAAAAGTGGCAAGCGTGCTTAATACAAGTAAGGATATAAATATAGACATAGAAGGCCATACTGACAGCCTGCCTATACATACAAAGATGTATGAAGACAACTGGTCGCTTAGCACTGCCAGGGCGACTTCAATAGCGCATGTGCTTATAGATGATTATAAAGTAGTACCCGCTAAATTGGTTGCAAGCGGTCGTAGCGAATATGACCCTGTGGCTACTAACAGTACGCCGGAAGGCCGTGCGCAAAACCGCAGAACGGAGATAATACTGGAGCCTAAACTTGATGAATTAATGCAACTGATGGGAGAGAAGAAGTAAAACCTGAAATTTTTCTATAAAAAAGAGGTGGCCTTTTAGGCCACCTCTTTTTGTATTATTAATTTAAGGAAAAATTATAAGTTACATTTTTCACTTGGATCAATAAGCTGATAAGCAGTTTGTTCTGCAGAACAAAAAGAAGTTAAAGTGCCGGAAGGCGCGGATGTATATTTTACAGTTGTATCAACCCCAGAAGAAGGGTTTTTGTAAGTACATGTACAGGTACTGGAGGTACTGCTTGATTTTGTGCAG
>CAIRZD010000359.1 GCA_903882965.1 uncultured Bacteroidota bacterium | reverse complement strand
ATGGCTGGGAAGTATTGATACAACCAATACATTGGTTGTAATAACAATTGCGATATTAATAAAATTATTGGCTACCAGAATAGTGGCCAGCAACATTTTGGGTTGCTCCAGGAGCTGAGATGCTATACGGGCACTTTGTTTTTCTTTTGTTTTTAAAAAATTAATATCCTTCCCTGATAGCGAGAAATAGGCTGTTTCTGCGCCTGCAATGATCGCAGACATCAGCAATAGTATGAGTATGGCAATAATAAGTATAGTGGCGTTGGGTGGTGAAAACGCTTCCGGAGAAGATATTTGCAGTAGTAGTGATGTAAGATTCGTATCGCCTTCGGTACTTTCCAAGTTGTATTATAGTTTGGTGATGGAATCAAAATTAACAAAAGGGAGAGAAAGAAAAGACATTGCTCTTCTTTTTGTTAATATTTAATTTATAATTAAAATGGAAGATCATCTTTTGAGATGGTTCCTGGCAGATTGCCGTTATCGAAATTTACATCGGGGAAGTTGCTGTTTTCCGGTGCCGGAGTATCGGCAGGTGCTATATCACTTTGTTCTTTCCTTTTATCTAACATTACCAGGTTATCTCCTATTATTTCGGTGCTGAACCGGCGGTTTTTGTCTTTATCTTCCCAATTGCGCGTTCTTATACGTCCTTCTATGAATACGAGGCTGCCTTTATGAAGGTATTTCTGAGCTAGTTCGGCCAATCCACGCCATAGTACTACTGTGTGCCATTCAGTTTGCGAAACCAGGGTGCCATTTTTGTCTTTATAAGTTTCAGTGGTAGCTAGTGGGAATTTAGCTACAGCTATATTTCCCTCCAGATATTGCAGGTCCGGTTCTTTGCCAAGATTTCCTATCAGAACAACTCGATTTACGCCTCTCATGGTAGTTCAAATTTTTAATTAATAAAAATTATAACCTAATGAATATTAAAAGTATAAATTATTTTCTAAAAAAGAAACAAGTGTTTTAGGAAATGCTGTGTTTTTTAGCCCATTTACATCGAGCCATTTACCCTCTTTCAAAGCCATATTTGCTTTTCCAGATGTGTTTAAACTGAAAAACCTTGTATTTATTACCTGGTGGGTTAGTCGTTGGGTTGCAAAACCTTCGTATTTTATACTGCTATATGTAAGGTTTGCTTTTTTGAATTGTTCATTGGCTAGTAGCTCTTTTAAAGTTAAAGGTTCCGCGCTTTCTATGAGGTATGGCTCGTGAAGGTTTTCCCATATGTCATTTCCGATTCGTTTTTGAATCCATATTTTATTGTTCCATTTCAGTAATAAGTAATTAAAATGCCTTGTTTTTACGGATTGTTTTTTGCTGCGTACCGGTAGGATATCTATAAGTTCATGGTGGTATGCAGTACATTTTTTTTGCAAAGGGCATTGTTCGCAGAGCGGTTTTTTAGGGGTGCATATAGTAGCCCCCAAATCCATTATTGCCTGGTTGTATGCTGCGCTGTCTTTTGTTTCAAGAAGTTCTGTAGCCAGTATGGAAAATGTTTTTTTTCCTGCAGTGGTATCAAACGGAGTTTCGATCCCAAAATAACGCGAAAGAACACGATATACATTGCCATCAACTACAGCGTGTGGCAGGCCGAAAGCGAAAGAGGCTATAGCCGCGGCTGTATACGGGCCGATACCTTTTAATTGTAGCAGCCCTTCATAATCGGATGGAAACTGCCCGTTAAGCTCTTTTGCTATATAGCGGGCTGTGGCCAGCATATTTTTGCAGCGGTTATAATAGCCCAGTCCTTGCCATAGGCGAAAGGCCTGCTCGTCGCCTGTTGCGGCCATATCCTGCACGGTAGGGAAAACTTCCGTGAATCGCTGATAATAAGGAAGGCCTTGAAGTGCCCGTGTTTGCTGTAATATAACCTCCGAGAGCCATATTTTATAGGGGTCTTTCTCGCTTTTCCATGGCAGGTTGCGGTTATTTTCTGTAGCATGCCAGTTTGTGAGGCTGGTGGTGAAATATTTTTTATTTGTTTTATTTGGTTCCATTTAAAGATGCCAATTAAATTTTAGCAGGCTAATTTTAAAAATGAAAAAGGACGATGCTTTTTGCTTAAAATAAAGATTGTTGTATAGCAGTTTTATATGAAGGCGTTTTTATAGCATGCTTTTTGCCATCACCATATATCTGATATAGGGCAGTTTCTTTATACCGTGATGCTATAATTATATTTGTATCACCTGCATGTGCAGCAAATAATTTAAGTGCGAGCTCAGGTGAATTATTGTCTTTAGACAAATGGGAAAGGTATAAATGGCTCATAAATGCTGGTTTATGCTTTATGAACAGGTCGAGAGCTTGCTGGTTAGATAAATGGCCATGGTCGCCGCTTATCCGCTTTTTCAAATGGGGAGGGTATCTACCCTGTTCCAACATCTCATCATCATAATTAGCCTCAAGGAATACAGCATTACATCTTTTGAAATTATTGATCACATTATCGCAAGTATTGCCAATATCAGTAAATACACCAATCGTTGCCCCATTGCCAGAAATAACAAAGCTATGCGGATCCGACGCATCATGCATTTTCGGAAATGGGAGCACTGACAGGTTGCCAATGTTTACAGGCTTGTACGCAGTAAAGCTTCGTAACAGATCATTACTGAACCGGACGCGGCTATTTTGCATTGTGGAAGGTGTAATAAATACGGGTATTTGATATTTTCCTACTAATGCGTCAATACCATGTATATGGTCTCCATGTTCGTGAGATATGAAAATCGCTTTTACTTTAGTTATGTCCAGCCCCAAGCGTTTCATCCGTTTTTCGGTTTCCCTGCATGATATTCCGGCATCTATCAAAACGGCTTCCGCTGTATTACCTATGTAGTAACAATTGCCATTGCTGCCAGAATTTAATGATGTGACGAAAAGAGACATGTACAATACAAAATAACCGTATTTAGTGCAATAAAATTGACTTTTTATTGAGGTCAGGCAAGTATGAGGCATTAGATTATTTTGTCATAAAACTTGCAATTAATTTTTCCTTTCAAAATCAAGCTTATCTGTTACTTTTGCACACAATTCCTTGTATAAAATGGATAGTAATAACCTGAAAGAAATGGCCACACAGGTGCGCCGCGATATAGTACGCATGGTGCATAAGGTGCAAAGCGGTCACCCCGGCGGCTCATTGGGATGTGCAGATTTTATCACTGCGCTGTATTTTAAGATCATGGAACGCAAGGCCGGCTTTGATATGGACGGTATAGGCGAGGATATTTTCTTTTTATCAAACGGCCATATTTCACCGGTTTTCTATAGTGTACTTGCTCGCTCTGGCTATTTTCCCATAAGCGAATTAAGTACGTTCCGGCACATAAATTCACGTTTGCAGGGGCATCCCGCAACACATGAGCATTTGCCTGGTGTGCGTATTGCCAGCGGGTCGTTGGGGCAGGGTATGAGCGTGGCTTGTGGTGCTGCACTGGCTAAAAAAATGAATAAAGATGCGCATATTATTTATACACTGCATGGTGATGGAGAATTGCAGGAAGGGCAAAACTGGGAAGCCATCATGTTTGCCGCGCATCATAAAATAGATAATCTTATTGCTACAATTGACTATAACGGGCAGCAGATAGATGGCCCAACTAACCTTGTTATGAACCTTGGCTCTTTAAAAGAGAAGTTTGAATCTTTTGGCTGGCAGGTAATGGAAATGAACGGGAACAATATGGACGAGGTCTTGCTTAAAATGGCTGAAGCAAAGGCTGCAACCGGCAAAGGGAAGCCAATATGTATGCTTATGCACACTGTAATGGGTAAAGGGATAAGCTTTATGGAAGGCACTCATGAATGGCATGGTATCGCTCCAAGTGATAAACAGCTTGAAGATGCACTGACGCAATTGCCTCAAACCTCATATGGGGATTATTAAAAAGCGGTTTGTATATAATTTATTAGTAAATTTGTTATGCTACAAAGGTGTAGTTTTATATGAACTGACAACCTTTGCATAATATCATGAATCGATATTTTACCATATTATTTGCCCTGTTACTCGCGTACTTATTTTTCAGCTTGTCATCCTGCGCCAAAAAGGAACCGGCAAGCACGCTGTTTTCTGATATGTTTGGTACCTGGAAAAAAACAGCGTATGCCACAGATGATAATGGCAGCGGTATAATAATTCCGTCAGAAATATATCCGCAACCGTCTAACATGGTTGATGTGTTGGTTTTTAAAGCTGATACCACGGGTTACGAATACACTGTAGTAAATAATGTGTCAGATACACTTCGCTTCACATGGTATGTTTTTGGTGATTCTTTGGCAATAGCATATGCGGCACACCTTACAAACACCTATTATGTCAGGAATGTTTCCGCTGTAAATCTTACTTTATATGCCAATACCAACAGAGGGCTTGCTGCATATTATTATAACAAGTAGCTCACAAGGCTTGTCTTTTACTAAAGCAATTATTCTGCCAGGCTTTATCAAACATTAGTATAGCCTATTTCTTTTGCGCCGGGCCTCCATTAAGCATTTGTATTGTAGCGTTTAGTCCGTTTTGTGCTTGCTGGTTATTGGGGTTTATTTTCAGCGCCTTCTGGAATGCGCCTGCTGCTTCAGGATATTGTTTGTTGGTATAGTAGGCGCCGCCCATATTGTACCATAGGTCTACATTTGTAGAGTCAATTTTCAGCCCCTTTTTATATTCTTCAATTGCTTCGGTATACATGCCTTTTTTGCCATAGCTCTCCCATCCGTTTTTGAGGTAGTAATCACTCATCAACTTATACATACCCGGCAATGTAGGGTAGTTCGGATAAAGAGACCTTACTGTATCAATATTGGGCCTGGCCCTGTCTACATCCCCTAATTTATACCATGCTATTCCGCGGTTAAGGAAGCCTGCCACGAAAGTACGGTGTATGGAAAGGGTGTGGTTCAATATATTTATTGCGTCATAAAGATATTTTCTTCTTGCACTGTCCGTTTTCTGGTAGTCGGCAATCGTGATGTATGAAGCCGCCACATTTGCGTTCACCAGCACACTGTTGGGTACAGTTTTAATATCCGTAGAAAACAGGGTGGCATCATTTCTCCAGGCAGCATTGCGCGCCATAGTTTGTATGCCAAACAGCACTATGATAACTGTCATAACCCCTGCAAGACTAGCCTTTGCAATGCTTGGGTCTTTTATCTTCTCCATTCCTTTTACCAGTAACCATGCAGCAGCTATAACAAAGCCTACAGAAGAATGATAAATAAGGCGTTCTCCCATCGTGGCACCTATATCAAATACAATATTGCAGACAAGCAGTAAGTGTAAAAAGTAAAAAGTGATTGCGAATAAAAATATGGAGGCGGTATTTAATGCCATCTTCTCTGATGCAGGCACAACGCCTGCTATCTTCATTTTTGCTTTCTTTGCTGCTTCAGACTTTAGCCCAATGATCTTTTGGAAAAGTACGATTCCGGTGATAACCATTCCACCATGTACGATTATGGAAAGCCATACTTTTAAATTTGTAAAATCAACGTAGGGTATCGTATTATACGAATAGTCGGCCGATAACGGGTAAGGAAAAATAAGTAGTTTAAGGTAGTTGAGCGAAGTAGAGATTTCCGTAGCCAGTTTTTCTGAGACCGAAGCAAACAGGTAAGGGTTATTCAATACTTCATTGTCAGATGAATCGCTCTTGGCGGCAACGATACTTAGTCTTATCGCAAAATAGGCGGCAAGTACAATAACAAATGGAAGAAATGCAAGGATGCTTTTTTTGATGGAATAGTTGCCGAATATGTATAATGAAAGTGGAAGCAATACTATCATGGTAATAGCATATTCCTTTGAAAGGAATGCAAGGAAGTAGCATAGGAGCGCAGCAATAAGTGTT
>CAIRZD010000358.1 GCA_903882965.1 uncultured Bacteroidota bacterium | reverse complement strand
TTAATATCCGCATAATATCCACACCAGATTTTTTTACACATCAATATATTAAATAGTATTCTTTATGTAATCGTTACTTACCACTCACAACTTATCACTCACCACTTTACACTTACCTTTGCATCCATGAATTTTTTCAAAACAGCCAAACCGTTTGTCATAGCAGGCCCCTGTAGTGCCGAAACGCGTGAGCAGGTTATGGAAACTGCGGCTGCATTGAGTACCATGCAAGTACAGTTGTTCCGCGCCGGTGTATGGAAGCCCCGCACCCGGCCCGGCTCGTTTGAAGGTAATGGCGAGCAGGCGCTCGGGTGGCTGCAGGAAGCAAAGCAACAGTATAAAATACCTGTTGCCATAGAAGTAGCAGAGCCTGCTCATATAGAGCTGGCGCTCAGGTATGGGATTGATGTGTTATGGGTTGGCGCCCGCACTACCGTAAACCCTTTCCAGGTGCAGCATTTAGCCGATGCCCTCAAGGGGATTGATATACCTGTTATGGTAAAAAACCCGGTGAATACGGATGTGGATCTTTGGCATGGAGCTATAGAGCGTTTTGAAAAAGCAGGGGTTACTAATGTAGCTGCTATCCACAGGGGATTTTCAGGTTATAGCGCAGCAGCAGGTTACCGCAACCAGCCAAACTGGCCTATACCTATAGAGCTGAAAAGGCGCAAACCGGAGCTGGCCATGATCTGTGATCCAAGCCATATAACCGGCAACCGCGATCGCATAGCTGAGGTATCCCAAAAGGCCATGGATATGCATTTTGATGGCCTGATGATAGAAACTCATCCTCACCCCGAAGAGGCCTGGAGCGATGCGGCACAACAAGTAACACCAAATCGGTTAAAAGAAATACTTGCCGGCCTTATAGTACGTGAAGAGTATACACAGGATATGAGCGGCCAGATGCAACTGGAATACCTGCGCCAGCTGATGGATAGCCTGGATTCAGAAATAATAGACCTCATAGCAAAACGTATGGAGCTAAGTGAGCAAATGGCACTTGTAAAAAAGGCCAGTAACCTCACTGCATACCAGCCCGGCCGCTGGCGCGAGATCGTGGAAACAAGAGGAGAAAGGGCTGAGGCACACATGCTTTCTAAAGAGTTTATTGTGGAGCTTTATGAGAAAATACACCACGAAAGCATACGCAAACAACTATTGGTACTGGAAAGTCTGGAAAAAGAAATAAAAAAGTAAATTTACTTTTACCCGCCGTAGCTTTTTTTCAATTGCGAAAGAAATGGCGAAAGAGGACATTAAAATAATATATCACATTGGCTTTAAAGCAACATTTAGACGACAGGGTACGCTTTGATCAGCAGGTAGACAATTCATTGTCTTACGTTTTGCCTTTTATAGAAAAGACAAAGCCCTTAAATGCAGGCACCACTATATTCGAGGTAGGCACTGCAGAGGGCGGTGTGTTACTGCCATTCATAAACCGGGGCTGTAAATGTGTAGGCGTAGACCTTGCACCACAACGTATAGAGCTTGCAAAGGGGTTTCTTGAAAAAGAATTGGCAGCAGGCAAAGTTCAGCTCATCTGCCAGAATATATATGATGAAGATTTTTTGAACCGGTTTAAAAATTCATTTGATGTTATCATCCTCAAAGATGTGATAGAGCATGTGCCCGAACAGGAAAAATTCATTCAATACCTTAAGAATTTTTTAAAGCCTGGCGGCCAGATATTTTTTGGCTTCCCCCCATGGTATATGCCATTTGGCGGGCATCAGCAGGTGTGCCGTAAAAAATGGGCCAGTGTATTGCCGTATTATCATATACTTCCAGGATTCCTGTACAAAGGCATTCTGAAAATGGCAGGTGAGCATAAAGTGGTGATAGAAGAGCTGATGGAAATAAAAGATACACAAATAACCATAGAGCGTTTTGAGCGGATCATAAAAAGGAGCGGGCTTAAAGTATTGCATAAACAGCATTATCTTATCAACCCCATCTATAAATATAAGTTTGGCTTAAAGCCGCGCAATCAGTGGGCGCCATTATCATGGATACCTTATTTCAGAGACTTTGTAACTACATGTGTGTATTATACGGTGGGATAATTTTATTCAAGATGAAATGCAGGATATAAGAAACGGTGCGGTCTCGCTCGTGCAATTTTTGGTTTAATCGGGATCTATGGTTTCCGTACCCTGGTTCCATATTTCCCAACTTGCTTCGGCTTGTAGCTGCAGCATTTCAAAACCGTTTTTCACCACAGCTCCCCGCGCTTTACCAAGAGCAAGGAATTTTGTTTCCTCAGGGTTGTAAATAAGATCGTATAATAAATGCTGCTCGCCAATATTTTCAAAGGGGATAGGAGGCAGGTCATCTACATTAGGATACATACCCACCGGCGTAGTGTTAATAATAAGTTTGTAATGCGTCATTACTTCGCCCGAAAGCTCTTTATAAGTAAGCACATCCTCCGTTTTATCCCTTGATACTTTTTGGTACCCGATGCCCAATTGTGACAAGGTATAGGCCACGGCTTTTGAAGAACCACCGGTGCCTAATATCAATGCTTGTGTATGTTGTGATTTTAATAAAGGATTAAGGCTTTTTTCAAAACCCAAAGCATCTGTATTATACCCTTTAATTATTCCATCCCGGAAACCGATGCAATTTACTGCCCCTATTTCTTCTGCCACCTTATCTATTTCATCAAGGTATCGCATCACGGCTTCTTTATAGGGGGTGGTTACATTCAGGCCTGCTAATGCAGGGTTATTTTTTAATAATTCCGGAAACTCACGAATGGCTTTTATCGGAAACAGTTCATAAGTGGCATCAATATGCTGGGCGGCAAACTTCATTTTGAAATATGCCGGTGAAAAAGAGTGAGTAAGGGGAAAACCAATGAGTCCGTAAAGCGCCAACATAATGTAAATATAAATGAAAAAAGCGCCCGACAATAACAGGCGCTAATTATATAACTCTTACTTATTTACAATTCCCATTAACTATGATTGGCTCTTTGCTTGCCTATTTCATCTAAAAATAAATTAAACGTATCGCCCCTAAGTCCTACCCTTGTTGATTCTAAAGGTATTACTTCTGATGGGGCAAGATTACCAAGGTTTACATTAGCGCCAAGTAATTCGAGGAAGTAGACCTGCTGTGCTTTCTGAGGAGCTTCCCAAATGATCTTTTCGTAAGGTATCTGGGTAAGTATTTCCTGCACAAGTCCTTCACGCACTTCGCCGGAACCACGATAGATACCTACATTACCTGCTTCCCTTGCCTCAGCTATGACGTATGTGGAACCTGCTTCCAGCTCCGCCTTCATAAGTTCTATCCATTTATAAGGAGGCATGATGTGCGTGGCATCTTTTGAACCTACTTCAGAAAGCACTGTAACATGCTTAGCGAGTTTTTCTATGTAACCTAATTTTTCAATATGAGGGATGGTTATGGAACCATCTGATACTTCGACATGCTTCAGCCCGAATTCTTTTATCACATTAAGATAGTCATCAAACTGATCGCGAACAAGAAATGCTTCGAACAATGTACCGCCGAAATAAACCGGTATATCATTTTCGAGATATATCTTGATCTTTTCCTTCAACTGAGCTGTGACAAAGCTGGTTCCAAAACCTAGTTTTACGATATCTACATAAGGTGCTGCTACAGAAAGGAAATCCCTGGCACCAACCAGCCCCATGCCTTTATCCATAACCATTGTAATGCCATGCATACGTGGGCGGACAGTGCGGTGAGGTATATTTTTGAGGTTAAAATTCATGTGTATGTGTTTTCAAAGATGGCGCAAAGATAATCCATTCCCTCTTTTAACACTAAAATGCATTTATAGCTTTGTATATTGCAGCCAGAATTAACGTTTATGAAACGAAATATTCCCATACTAGGATTTATAATAGGTTTGTTATTGCCATTTGTCGGGTTAATCATAATGTATTTTTTGTGGGGTAACCACGAGGGTATATTTGAGTTTGTAAGATTACTTACCCACCTAAAAGGCATGGCAGGCAAAGTTTTTACATTGAGTTTGTTGCTAAACCTGGCCCCCTTTGTTTATTATACCAGCAAGCGGCTTGACCTTACAGCAAAAGGCATTTTTATTGCTACAATGATCTATGCGGTCATTATCATTTTCGTAAAATATGTCTGGTAAGTATGCGTTATTATCTCATAGCAGGCGAAGCAAGTGGAGACCTTCATGGCAGCAATCTTATTAAAGCCATACATGAGCAGGATGCACATGCGGAGATGCGATGCTGGGGAGGTGATAGAATGGAAGCTGCAGGTGCAACACTCGTGAAGCACTACCGCGAGCTTGCTTTTATGGGTTTTGTAGAAGTAGTAGCACATTTACGTACTATATTTCGCAATATCGACTTCTGTAAAAAAGATATACTGGCCTGGAAGCCTGATGTGCTGGTGCTTATAGACTATCCCGGTTTTAATATGCGCATTGCTGAATGGGCTAAGAAACAGGGCATTCGGATAGTATATTATATATCGCCACAGGTATGGGCATGGAAGGAAAAAAGAGTGTTGAAGATAAAGCGTGATGTAGATAAGATGTTGGTGATACTCCCCTTCGAAGTGGACTTTTACAAGAAATGGGATCATAAGGTCACTTATGTAGGGCATCCGCTGATAGAAGTAGTGAGCCATGAGAAGAACAAAGTACCGGTAAGGCCTATATCAGATAAACCGATCATTGCCATATTGCCTGGCAGCAGGGCGCAGGAAATAAAGGTAAAGCTGCCCATAATGCTGAAGATGGTGAAATACTTCCCTGATCATTGTTTTGTGGTAGCGCAGGCATCGGCACAGCCGGACAGCCTGTATAAAGAGATAATAGGAAATGAACCTGTGCTGCTAGTAAAAGACCAGACTTATAACCTGCTGAAGCAAGCCAAGGCAGGGCTTATAACCAGTGGTACTGCTACACTTGAGACGGCACTATTCGGCGTGCCGCAGGTGGTATGTTATAAGGGTAATGCAATATCCTTTTGGCTGGCAACAAAATTGGTAAGTGTAAAATACATATCACTGGTAAACCTTATTATGGCTAAACCAGTGGTTACCGAACTGATACAAAGTGAATTAACGGAAACAAACCTTAAAACTGCCCTTACACGCCTGCTACAGGATGAAGCATATAAACAAGAATTAAAAAGAGATTACGAAACGCTGTGGCATAAACTGGGAGACAGCCATGCTTCCCAAAATGCGGCGAAAGAAATCATAATGATTGCTAATGGCGGATAAGGCGCACGACCATTACAATAACAGCAATAAGAAACATGAATAGCGATATGCGGTTCATACCATGCATAAACTTAATGTTTATGTTTTTGGGCGCATTTGGATCACGCTTTCGTATATAGAAATAAGTGAGAATTTGCTGCCAGATACTTTCTTTCATAAACTCACGGTTTTGATTAAAGTTACAAAATAAATGAAAGAATAGCTATATTTGCGCTCCATTTAAAAAGGGGGATTAGCTCATTTGGCTAGAGCGCTTGCATGGCATGCAAGAGGTAACCGGTTCGACTCCGGTATTCTCCACACCTTTACAGTAAAGGGTTTCAGCGAAAGTTGAAACCTTTTGTTTTTGTGTCG
>CAIRZD010000357.1 GCA_903882965.1 uncultured Bacteroidota bacterium | reverse complement strand
TATTCCGGGTTCATAAACATTACACCTTTGCCGCCAACAGGCACTTCAGTGGCTTCAAAATCGTAAACAGAAAATGTGATAAGATCAGCTACGCCAGCCGCCAGCGCATTCTTACGGGCATTTGCAATGGCGATGTCGCTATAGTCAGTGGCTATGATCCTGAGGCCGGGAATTTCAATTATTTTTTTGTCGAGTTGAGCCATTTCATCCAGGTATACATTTTCATCATAGCCTTTCAGGTGCATGAATGCATAGTTGAGGCGAAATAATCCGGGGCGTGTATTGGTGGCTATCAATGCAGCTTCGATGGCTACAGTACCGGAACCGCACATGGGGTTAACAAAGGGCGAAACCTTGTCCCACCGGGTTGCAAGGATTGTAGCAGCTGCAAGGGCTTCGAGCATTGGTGCCCTGCCGGGTATTTTACGATAGCCGTGCCTGGCTAGTGAATCACCGGATGTATCTATAAATACCTCAGCCAGTTCGTTTTTCCAGAATAAATGGACAACAGCACCGCTCAGCTCAGCTCCGGTGGAAGGACGGGTGCCTGTCTTTTCACGCAGGCGATCTACGATGGCATCCTTTACCCGCAGGTTAGCAAACATGTTATTATTGATAGTGGGGTTGATCACATTGCTTGTTACGGAGAAATAACCGTTATCCGGCAATATAGTTTCCCATGGATAGGAAACGAGGTTTTTATAAACGTCATCTGCATTTACCGCGTCAAATCCCCTGATGCTATAAAGTACCTGGCTGGCGCAACGAAGGTTAAGATTTAGCCTGATACAATCATTGATAGTACCATTCAGGCGCACGCCGGTCACAAATGTTTCTTCTATGGTAAAGCCAAGTTCTTTTACTTCAAGCTCCAGGTATGGTGCAAGGCGCTTGTTGCAGGTAATAGTAATTGGTGCGATGGTTGTATATAAAGACATATAGCGGTAAAGGTAGGGTGATAGCGGGTATTTATAGCAAAGGGTATCAATTCGTTTAAAATCCATTAAGAACAAAGGCTCCGATAAGGAGCCTTTGTTCTTGAATATAGTTATTTACATTAATCACCCCAATGTTTCACCTTCACGATATATACGGATAGTAATATAACCCCAACAATAGAGAGGCAAAGGAATGTGATGATCTTTTTATAAACATTATTAGCGCTCTTAAGGCTATGTAATTCATTTATATTATTAAGTATGTTTTCCATGCGCGAAAAGGCGGTCTCGCCTTTTATTACATAGTCATATGCGCCATACTTCATACTATCTACGGCCACTTCCAGTTTATCCTGGCCGGAGAGCATAATTACCTGTACTTTGGGGTGCTGCTCTTTTATTTTCTTTAGCACTTCAACACCATTCTGTGCATTAGGAAGGTGTGAATTAAGATGAAAATCAAGCACAACTATTTCAGGGTCCAGGTGCATATCTTTTATAGCAGCCTCGCCACTTTCGTAAGTTTTTATTTTGTACTGAAACCGGTCTGCGATGTAATCCTTGAGCATTTCATTCTGTATCGGCTCATCGTCAACCAGAAAAATGTATCGTGTGCTTTGTTCTGTAGCCATAAAAATGGTTTGTATATGTGGGAGTAAAGTACTGAAAAAATTGTGAAAAATGAACTAATCAAGCTAAAGATTTTAACCGTTTTGGTTAGTTATTCCTTTTCAGCTCTTCAAATGCCTTGATGCATAAGTGTTTAAGATTAATAATTAATTGGGGTAAAGTATCAAAATGGGCTGCTTCGCCGGCAGATTGTTCTATCAAAAATATTTTACTTATCTCTTCTTTTACTCCCATGTAAGATAATTGGGGTTTTAGGGAATGTGCAGCAATCTTTATGGTAGGGTAGTCTTTTACGATCAGGGCTTTATCTATGCTGTCTAATAATTTAGGTGCATTCTCGAGGAACATGCCGATATATTTTTTTTGTTTTTCCGGGTTATTGCTTGTCAGCTGTTTGAGGAAATGCATGTCTGTTACATGGTCAGGTAGTATTGGCAGCGGTACTTCTTTTGCAGTGGCTGGCCTTTCCTGTTTTTCTGTGTTCTGTGTTTTATTGTCGCTTACTACTGAATCCATTTTAAGCAGCAATTCATCAGGCTGGAACGGTTTTGAAACATAGGCATTCATGCCGGCCTCAAAGTATTGTTGCACGTCTTCCTGCAGTACATTGGCGGTCATGGCTATTATCTTCACGCTCCTGGCTGGCTCGGGGAGGGTATTCCGTATCGTTTTTGTGGCGGTTACACCATCCATTACCGGCATTTGTATATCCATCAGCACAATATCAAACATTTCTTTTTTCACCCGGTTTACAGCTTCAAGGCCGTTCACTGCAATATCTATGGTTATGCCCGGTATGGTTTCCTTCAGGGTATCTTCAGCTACCATCCTGTTAAATTCATTGTCTTCCACAAGCAATACTTTCAACGTATTCAGTTTTAGCATGGAGTTATTATCCAGTACGCTATCCTGCTTTACAAATTCCTGCACATCTGCTTCTTCAAATGGAATGACCGTTGTAAACGTAGTGCCTTTATCTATCACGCTTTGAACGCCAATTTCACCGCCCATCAGGCCGGAAAGTTGCTTGGAAATAGTGAGGCCGAGGCCTGTGCCGCCGAATTTTCGTGTAGTATCAGAGCCGGCCTGGGTAAAACTATCGAATATCTTATCTACGTACTCTGCATCAATGCCAATGCCGGTATCAACTATATCAAATTGCAGCCATAATTTTGGGGCTTCGTTTTTCTGCAAGGTGACCCGCATTTCTACATATCCTTTATCCGTAAATTTTATTGCATTGCCGGCAAGGTTTATAAGTATCTGGTTCAGGCGGGTAGGGTCACCGTTAAGCCTTTTGGGAATTAAAGGGTCTATAAAAGTGCGTAGTTCTATATGTTTTTCTTCGGCTTTCAGCATCAGCATATCGCGTACACTTTGCACCACTTCGCATATAGAAAAGTCAATATGCTCTATAACAATTTTGCCGGCTTCTATTTTAGAAAGGTCAAGTATATCGTTAACGATAACCAATAAATTATCTGCAGATAGTTGAATAGCATTCAGGTATCGCAATTGGTCTTGTTTGGGTTCTTTTGTCAGCAACAGCCGGGTAAGCCCCACGATGGCGTTCATAGGTGTGCGTATCTCATGGCTCATATTAGCCATGAACTGGTGCTTGAGAAAAGCAGTGCGTTCTGCAACTTCTTTTTCTTTTTTTGCCAGCTCGGTTTCCTGGCGAACCTGGAGGTTTTTTAATTTATTGAGTGTGGTTTGCTGAAAGATATCTTCTTTTAGTTTTTCAAAAGATTTGAGGTGGTGAAATGCTTTAGGGACATCGCCCATTTTATCATACAATACAGATAGCATTTCGTGTACGCTCATCAGGTCATGACGGCGGGTATATTCCACAGCAAGTATATAGGCGGCATCGAGGGCTTTTAATGCCATCCGGTAATTATCATCATCCATGTATAGCCTGCCCAGATAAAAGTGGCATATTATCTGTACTTCAGCATTGCTCATTTTCTGGGCTTCTACCAGTGCATGGGTTAAGAATTTCTTTGCGTTGTCGAAATCCTGTGTTTTGAAATATACCTTTCCAATGCCGCTTTCAGCCATTACAAATGCGGCTGTATCGGGGTCTGAGCGTTTCAGGTTTTCTTCAAAATAGTATAGCGCTTCTTTGAACTCCTCCTTTTTAAAATAAATATTACCGAGGGTGTTATAATTATTGAGCAGGCTATTGACATTGTGCACGCGCTCGAAAATGGGCAGGCATTTCAATGCATATTCCAGGGCGCTGTCGTAGTCGCCGAGGTCATACAGCAGGTTGGAGATACTGGATAGTATCACTGACTGATAATATTCTTCTCCCAACTCTTCATTTATGGCAAGTGCTTTTTCGTAGTGCGTAAGTACATTGGCCAGCTCACCAAGATCACGATAGATATTGCCCAGGTAATAGAGGGCTGTAGCCTCCATGTTTCTGTCATGGATCTTGTGGGCTATAGTGAGTGCTTCGTTGAGGAATTGGATACCGGCATCGTATTCTCCTTTCAGCCGGTTGCAAAACCCTTTAAGCAAAAGGCCGCGGCCTATGCCGGATGGATAGCCAATCATACGGGAGTGGCCGATAATATCGTTGGCCATTTGGGCTGCTTCCTCTACTTCAAAATTCTTCACTTCTTCGGCTATATCCAACTGGATATCTATCCGCCCTTTTTCGTCAGTTTGCCTGGCTAATAACTCCTGCAATTCTTTATATCTGGGGGTATCTATCATACTTGTAAATTTCGGGGATATAAAAATACGGATTTGGTAAATAGCAGTTGGTAATTAGTAGATAGTCGTTGTTTTATCATAAAATGCCCTGTTTTTTCTAAAAAATTTTATTTTATCTAATTTATTGATAATCAATTGTTTTATGGGTGAAATGTCGCGATAATGCCCTTGCATTGTACTAAAAATGTCCCATTTTGGGGCAATGGCTTCTGCTTGCAGTTGTGTATGTATAATTGATGCAAGATTTTTTTTACCACTAAGGCGCAAAGACCCAAAATATTCGGATACGTGGTTGTGGGCATTTTGGTTGATGATGTAATATTGTGCCATGGTGTATTTCCTTTTTTAATAACCAAAGGTAGATAGGCTTTGCGGATGAAGGTGGAAAGTGTATACACCTATTATCTGAATCACGGATTAAAAATTGATTACGCAGATTTCACGGATGGTGGGATATGAATGGGAAGTCCCCCGAAAAAGAGACTCGCCAGTGACCGAAAGAAGAAGATGGTAGGGGTGAAGATAATGAGGTTGGGTTTCATGATTTTTCCTTTAACCCATTAATCATCTCGATTATTTTTTCATTGTCTTGTTTTATTTCATCATCATAGGCATCGGTCTGTTCAGATATTTTCTTGTAGAGCAATTCGTACGAAGATATTCTCAGCAAGCAGTACTGCATAAGTATTTCATCGTTCTCCTTTATTTTAGGTGGCAGATCCAGCTTTGCTATTTCATTGAGTATTTTTATGTTTTCATTCCAGTTATAGATACCTATATCGCGAATGTTGTGCAGCATTTCTTCACGTGGTAAGTCTGTACGCATTTTATATATCTTAACCGCCAATTTTTCGTTGGCAATAAAACCTTTCATATCGCGCTGATAAATCACAAGGTCGCCCGTTACCACGTTCATCGTTAGTACTGTCAACCCAACTACACAAACCGCTATAATACCGGTGATGGTTGCTTGTGTTTTTATGTCGTGCTCCCTTCTTACTCCGTGTATATATACATACCCTATTGCGAGGCCGCTTATTAGGCCGCCTATATGTGCAGCATTATCAATGTTGCCCTGCATGCCATATAGCAGGTTGTAACCCACAAACAGCAGTATGCTTTTCAGCATAGCATTTCTGGTTTCTTTCTCAATGTAATTTGTTGTCAGCATGGCCAGGAAAACACCATACAAACCGAAGATAGCACCCGATGCACCCACAGCTACTACATTAGTGTGTACCACAATACTCATAAGCCCCGAACAAATACCCGCGAGTATGTATGCAGCCGCATACCTGAACCTGCCTAATAATGGTTCTAATAATAAGCCTATATAAAGCAGGGCATACATATTGGCGAGCAGATGTATGATACCTGCATGCAAAAACATGGAGGTAAACAGGCGCCACCAACCACCGGTAACAGTATCTGGCCTAAAGTTACCACCCCAGTTAAGCAGATCAGATGTATTAGGCTGAATGAACGAAACCCCGGCCAGAACCATAATAATAAACACTGCAATATTGATATAAACAATTATTGGTGTAATTAAATGCTCGCCGGAAGGTATTAGCACCTTGAGGATATCCTTGCCACGCGGCCGTGTTTTATTTTGTATGTCTGAATTGTTACCTGTTACGCTAGCGAGTGCTTCTTTAAAAAGTGTGGCATTAACTTCGTTAGGGTTCTGATCGAGCCATGTAGATTCGCTTGCCGACTTGCTTTGGAAAGTAAAAAAATCGCCTTCTGCTTTGATGGTTATAAACTCACCATGTGAATACGTATTAGACGGCGTATGACAGACGAGTATGTCTTCTTCTTCTGTGGTTATATCCCACCCAAGTTCAATAGCTGCTCTTTTTGCGGCATCGAGATATTGTATCTTGGTTAGAGAACCGGGTTGCAGCTCCTCTGAATATTCGGGTTGTGGTTTAGGTTCCAAGGTATGGTTGAATTAGGATATAAAAATAACTTTCTATTTGGGATTCACAAATGTGCGCGAATTTTAACCGAATCGGGTGCGTGGGAAGTATAATAGAACCTCAACGTCGAATGGTGCTATCGCCACCGGTGGTGATAGTAGTGCATATGCCCGGAACAAAAAGTTACTCTAAATAAAAAGATTGGAAAGGAGTATCTGTTTTTATTGTTGCCTTTTGGTTTTTTGGGAAGATACCATAGATGGCGGAGCCGCTGCCGCTCATGGAAGCATATAGGGCTCCATGATCGTAGAGTTGTTGTTTGATAGCTGCAAGGGTAGGGTGCTGTGTGAACACCGGAGTTTCGAAATCGTTGCTGATATAGGTGCTCCATTGCTCAATGGGAAGGTTGCCTAGTGAACTGAGGTCGAAGGGGGCAGGGCGTGGGGTTATCATGCCAAATGCCTTGGCGGTAGCTACATGCACCTGTGGGCAAATGAGCAGTATGCTATAAGCAGACAGATCGAGTTTTATATTGTTCATTATCTCTCCCCTGCCTGTGGCAAACCGGGGCTTGTTGTGTATGAAGAACGGGCAGTCGGAACCAAGCCGGAGGGCCGCGGCGGCTAATTGTAAATCATTTTGCTTGAGATCCCAATATTCATTGAGCATGCGCAGCATATAAGCGCCATCGGCAGAGCCGCCACCGAGACCGGCACCCATGGGTATGGTTTTGTGCAGGTATATATCTATAAGGGAGGCTTTGCCGGGAAAGCGATCTTGTAACAGTTGATATGCTTTCCAGACGAGGTTATCGTGCTCATTTCCTGCTACTGCAAGGCCGCTTGTGTATAGGTGACTTTCGGTTGCGGGTACTATTTCCAATACATCAGTGAGCTGCAATGGATAAAAGACGGTTTCAATGTCATGATAACCATCGTCCCTGCGGCGGGTAACGTATAATCCGAGGTTGATCTTACAATTAGGAAAGCTAAGCACTTGAAAAAAGTAAAAATTAAAAGTAAAAAATAAAAAGCCCGGTAATATAAAGGGTGAAATTATGCGTATTTTTGAAAATAGCTATTTTTATAAGGAGACTTTTAGTTTTACCCTGCGGGATTTTGAATTTTAAATAATGAAAGAAGTAATAAGGCTGAACGATATACGCAAAAGTTATTTCCTTGGAAAGCAGGAGCTTCCTGTGCTAAAGGGTATAAACCTGCTGATAAGCGCCAATGAATATGTATCTCTTATGGGGCCGAGCGGATCGGGGAAGTCGACCTTGATGAATATACTGGGATGCCTTGATTCGCCAAGTGGCGGCCAGTACATACTCAATGGTAAGGATGTGAGCAATATGGTGGATGACCAGCTTGCAGATGTGCGCAATGTGGAGATAGGCTTTGTGTTTCAGCAGTTTAACCTGCTGCCCCGGCTTACCGCATGGGAGAATGTGGGGCTGCCGCTGATATATGCGGGGGCAACCAAGAAAGAGCGCGAGGAGCGGGCAAGGGCCATGCTGGAGAAAGTGGGACTGAGTGACAGGGCGCACCATAAACCAAATGAATTATCGGGCGGACAAAGCCAGCGTGTAGCTATAGCACGGGCATTGATCAATAATCCGTCATTGCTGCTTGCGGATGAGCCTACAGGAAACCTGGATAGCAAAACATCTATAGAGATCATGGAGTTATTCGGGCAGATACATGAGTCGGGCAATACGGTAGTGCTGGTAACCCATGAAGAAGATATTGCCAACTATACGCACCGGGTAATAAGGATCAGGGACGGGCATGTGGAAACGGACACGAAGCAGTTGCCCAGTTCGGCATCTTTAATGGCCAGGTAATTTGTTTTTTACTTTTGACTTACCAGATATGTTCAAAATATATACAAAAACAGGAGATAAGGGCGGTACAAGCCTGATAGGTGGGATACGGGTGCCTAAAAGCCACATCCGGATAGAGAGTTATGGAACGGTAGATGAGCTGAATTCGGTAATAGGAATGGTAAATGACAGCGCAGGAAACGAGCAGATAAGTACATGGCTCCGGGAGATACAGGACCGCTTATTTACCATAGGCTCTATGCTTGCTACAGCACCTGACAAAGAAGTGAAAATGAAACTGCCGGATCTGCATGATGCGGATATTACCTGGCTGGAACAACGTATTGATGAGATGAATGAAGTGCTCCCTGAAATGCGTGCATTTATTTTGCCGGGAGGTAATCTTGCTTCTTCTACCTGCCATGTTGCCAGATGTGTATGCCGCAGGGCTGAGCGTATCTGTGTAGCGATGCAGGAGAATAATGAGCCTATACAGGAATTGATCATTCCTTACCTTAACCGTCTTTCGGATTTTCTTTTTGTACTTGCACGCTACATCAGTCACATCAATAATGCGCCTGAAATAGAATGGAGGGCGAGGGTATAAATTATTTTATTTTTCGTTGGCCAATAAATTCTCCAGTGCTTTATCCAGCGCTTCTCCGCGGAGGTTGCGGGCTACTATCTTGCCGTTTGGATCGATAAGGAAATTAGACGGAATAGACTGAACAGAATATATTACAGCCGCTGCTGAAGACCAGCCTTTAAGGTCGCAAACGTGTGTCCAGGTAAGATGATCGTCCTGAATGGCTCTTTGCCATGCATCCTTATTATTATCGAGTGATACGCCAAGGATAGTAAACTTTTTATCCTTAAATTTTTGATAAGCGGCAACTACATTGGGATTCTCAGCACGGCATGGGCCGCACCATGAAGCCCAAAAATCGAGCAGTACATATTTGCCGCGGAGGGATGATAATGCTATTGATTTACCATTGATATCAGGCATTACTATGTCCGGAGCTTTAGCGCCATTATCAAGTGAGGTAGTATTTGTTTGTATTTGTTGTTTAGCGCTAACCTTCATGTAATATTCAGCAAAGTCTTTAGACATTTTTGTGCCTGAAAATTTGTGGCTGATATTTTGCGCAAACTCCTCGAGGAAAGGGCCTTCGCTAACGGGGTTGAGCATACGCGCAGCAAATATAGCATTGGGCTGGTAGTGTGAAGTGTCGGCAAAGTGCTCTACGAATTGTGTGAAATGATCACGCATATCCTGGAAATTCTTTTTGGCCACAGTAAGAATACTGTCATTACCTTTTGCTTTGAGCGTATCTAAGACTACACTCATTGTATTAAAATCGCGCAGGTGGCCACGGATGGATACGAGGAAATTTTTAAGTTCCAAAGAAGCAACTGAACCATCTACCGTATAATTTTCGAGGGTATTCCAGTCGCCGGAGACCTTAATATTGCCATTATCAATAGACAGGAGTACGAATTTATTGTGACGGAAGTGGATGCGATACAAGCCCGGTTCGGGGGAGATGCCGGATAATTCAAAATGGCCGTCAGGTTTAGTACGTTCTGAATCTACAATAGTAATGACATCATTTGCATTGATCTGCTCCAGTATAGCAGTCTGCTCCGGCATGCCGGTAATATTACCAATAATAGTGAATTTATGATTGCCACCGCTACAAGCAAATAACCCTGATATTACGATAAATATTAAAAGTATATGTTTTGATCTCATTAAGGAATTTTTATACTTGTGGGATTAAGCTACCCAAAATTAATAAGTCAAACGTCAAGGAATACCTAAAATTTATAAAATGGCACTTATTGCAACATATGATCGGCTATATATTTCATAACTATTTGAATATTATTATTCAAACTGATCAAAATCACTTTTAATAAACATGGGTTTGAATAAATTGGGCCTGAAATTCAGGTCATGAGAACAATAAAATTTGTAGCAAATAGTGAGAAAGAGCATGAATTCAGCGTAGCAGTGCGCAAGAATGTAAATGCATATTTCAAAGAAAAGAGGATATCAACGAAGGGAAATCTAACCCTGGCTTTGCAGACGTTTGTAATGTTATCGCTTTATATCGTTCCTTTCGTACTGATATTTTTAGTGCCAATGAATAGCTGGGTAGCATTAATGCTTACTGTGGTTATGGGCATAGGTGTTGCCGGTGCGGGCATGTGTGTGATGCATGATGCGGTGCATGGATCTTTTTCGCATAAAAAATGGCTAAATAAACTTTTTGGCGGCACTTTGTATTTATTGGGTGGCAATGTATTTAACTGGGAAATGCAGCACAATGTATTTCATCATGCATATACTAACCTGGAGGGGCTGGATGAGGACATTGATTCAAAAGGGCCGATACGACTATCTGAAAACGCGCCTTTACATAAGATACACCATTACCAATATATTCATGCTTTTTTCTTTTACGGATTACTTACGATCTCAAAACTGGTGAAGGACTTTACGCAACTTGCCAAGTACAACAAAGCCGGGGTGACGAGTAAACATAGTTTTAACCCAACAAGAGAATACGTGAAAATGGTGGTTGTAAAGGTCATTTACCTGTTTGTAATTATCGGGTTGCCAATATTGTTTACGTCTTTTACATGGTGGCAGGTATTGATAGGTTTTTTCATGATGCACTGGGTCGCAGGATGTATATTAAGTACGGTTTTCCAGATGGCGCATGTGGTGGAAGGTACAGAACAACCTATGCCCGATGACAAAGGAGTAATACACCATGACTGGGCCGTGCATGAGCTACGCACCACATCAGATTTCGCGAGGAATAATCATTTTCTTAACTGGTATGTAGGCGGCCTGAATTTCCAGATAGAGCATCATTTGTTTCCGCAAATCTCTCATGTACATTACCAGAAAATAGCACCGATAGTAGAAAGGACAGCGCAGGAATACAACATTAATTATAATCTAAAACCTACTTTTAGAAAAGCATTAGCTTCTCATGTAAGACGACTGAAAGAGTTGGGCGTGCCTGGGTATCATCCGATAGACTAGTCTTTATCCATGGTAACGGAAGTGTGAAACTCTGCCGTGCCTGATTTGAGAAAAGCCCTAAACAGCAGGGGTATAATTACACCCCAATAGCATACTTAATAACAAAGTGTGCGGCATATCAAGTACCGCACACTTTGCAATATTACCACCATTTATGCCTGGCAGCCATTATTTTATAACAGAAAGTAATTGTAATTGTGGAGTAGGAGTCGTTGATTGAAGCTCCTGCAATATTACCAGCCTGATTTGGGGACTGATTATTAAAGTATTGTTCTTTATCAGCTACTGATTCTGCTAAGGCCGCTTGTGATGCAGACATATGGGTATAGAAAGCAGGAGGATCTACATAAGTACCTGTGACACCATCAAGGTATTTTGTAAATGTATAACGATACATGAATTCAAAGCCTAAGTTAAGGTGCTGGCCAATATCCCAGCGGTAACCGATGGCTAATGGTATGCAGGGCTGCCATAATGAGTATTGTTTAGGATAACCTGCTCCCCAGCCTTGGCCTTCAAGATCCAGATCATGTATACGAACATAATCAGTGCTGTTAGCTATAGTGCTGTAAGGAGTAAAGTGGAATATGCCAATACCAGCACCTAAAAATAACTGCCCTCTGCGGCTTGCAGACTTACTTTCAGGATTCATACGAAAGGGAGTGAGTTCGAAAAGTAAAGTACTTTCGAACGTTTGATCCTTAGCATTTTGTGAGCGGAGATAACGTTGGAGCCCATCATTGGCTTCTACCAAAGAAGTTCCTTTTGTGGCATCGTAATTCCATTTGTCGGTAGCATATAATACGCCGTAGTTGAGCATCATCCTAATGGCAAAGCAAGGGTGTACTGAGTAACGGGCAAACATACCGCCCATAAAGCAAATCTTATCAGTATACTTACTGTTAGTGTAATGGTTTATTATGGATTTAGTGCCTACATCGCCCCAAAGATCAGTTGTGCCAATATCTGTTCCAATAGACCACCCATCCGGCTGAACATAAATTCTTGAGGCATCTTGCGCGTTAGTTGTCTGTGCAATTGCAATACAAATACAAAACACCAATAAGTTACGGAAAAACCTTGCCTGCATGTACTGAAAATTTTGAGGTTGAAGATATAAATTATTTTCCTTTAAACACAGGTTTTCTTTTTTCAATGAATGCGGTAGTACCTTCTTTCATATCTTCTGTGGTAAAGCACTCGCCAAAACGGGTGATCTCATTGCTAAAGCCGAGTGGATTGCACTTAGCGGCATCATTGACACATGCAATTACTTTTGATATGCCGAGGGGTGCTTTCATGTGTATTTTTTGCAATATATCTTTTGCTTTAGGGAGCAATTCTTCGAGTGTAACAACATGGTTCACCAGCCCGAGTGCTTTTGCTTCATCGGCGCCGACCATATCTGCTGACATCATGAGCTCCATAGCTTTGCCCTTACCAATAAGCTGGGTGAGACGTTGCGTGCCACCATAGCCGGGTATAAGGCCAAGGTTAACTTCAGGCTGGCCAAATTTTGCATTTGTGGAAGCAATACGGAAATGACAAGCCATAGAGAGCTCGCAGCCGCCACCAAGTGCGAAGCCATTAACTGCAGCTATTATGGGTTTTGGAGCGTTTTCTATTTTGTCAAATGTATTCTGGCCTTTTTTAGCGAGTGCAGTTGCTTCGGCGTAGCCTAATGGGATAAATTCGCTGATATCGGCACCGGCAACAAATGCTTTTTCGCCAGAACCGGTAATGATGGCGCTTTTTATTTCTTCGTTTGTATATACATCATCAATTGCTTTGCCTAATTCTTCAATCACGTCTTTATTAAGCGCGTTCATTTTATCGGGGCGGTTAACGGTAATTACCAGAGTGCCTTTTTCTAATTCTGTAAGTAGTGTTGTGTACATTTTGTGTGTATTTTATATTTTTTTTTACTTAAAATTTCTATGTTGTTTTACCCAGTCTGCGATATAGGCTGCTATTTCGCCGGTTGGGGCACTGGGAGGGAATAATTTGCCAACGCCTGCATCCTGCAGCTCTTTCATATCGGCATCGGGTATGATGCCGCCGCCGGTGAGGAGTACATTTGTGAGGCCTTTTTGCTGCATGAGCTGCCATACTTTTGGGAACACGGTCATGTGAGCGCCGCTTAGGATGCTGATGCCGATGGCGTCGACATCTTCCTGAAGGGCGGTGTTTACAACCATTTCGGGGGTTTGGCGGAGACCTGTGTAGATAACTTCCATACCGGCATCGCGGAGAGAAGTGGCTACAACTTTTGCGCCCCTGTCGTGGCCATCGAGGCCAACTTTAGCTACAAGTACACGTATAGGGCGTTTGAGATCGTTATCCATCACTTAGTATTAGCGGGCAAAAGTAAAGATTTATCGGGCAGTATCATAGGATAATGGTAAGGTTCTGAAAATAATTAGCGCAGGATTTTTAGTAGGCCGGGCCAAATATGTCTCATTAATATCACACTTTTATCTCATTTTGCGCGCTCCTGTTATATTGCTATATTTTTCATAATTAAATTTTTGTTTCAGGATGCTTACAAAAAAATCGCAGAAAGAAAATAACTGCTGATTTTATAAAGACCGATGATGCTACCTCTATAACCGGGGTTATAAGGGGAAAAGTAAATTTAGGATATGTAAAAGAGCTGAGCCGTCCTAAAATAGGTTGACAGTTTTTAAAGTTAAGAATAGTTCATGATTACGGGTTTTTCTTTATGTTTTTGATTAGGTATTCCCATGTGGAGACTTAAGTGAGGTCTTTTATTGTTATAGGTATCAACACTCTGT
>CAIRZD010000356.1 GCA_903882965.1 uncultured Bacteroidota bacterium | reverse complement strand
ATACGTATATTGCTTACAGGCTATGCTGATATGAATGCTGTGATCGATGCAGTAAACAAAGGGAAAATATTCCATTACCTCAGCAAGCCGTGGAATGAAGAAGAACTGGACATGACAATAACCAGAGCCTATGATGTTTACAAACAAAAAATGGACGAAAAGGAGATGACCTATAAACTGAGCCTGTCGAATGACCAGCTTGAGTTTCTTTTAAGACAAAAACTCCTTTCCTAAACCTGCTTTATTTATCCGTTTTCGATTTATTTAACTGATGTAGAAAACGGTATTTGAGTTGTACATAACGGGATGTGGACCTTGCGATTACAAAACCCTGCTTCCCATCTAAAAATCCCAACAAAAAAATATAAGACTTTACAAAATCGAATACCGGAGAAAGGTATCTTTTTTCGAGTGTGGATCTTTTGCCTTGCTTAAAATATTTTTCTGCATTTAAGGTTGCGTACCTGATTGTCTTTTCGCTGTTTTGCTCTTCTCTTACAACAGGATAATGATCAATCACCCCTTTTAGCATTTGCTTATTTGTATGCTCCCCAATAAGGTGCTCGTGAACAGGTGATAGATCCCATGAAACATGCTTGCGGTTGTAAAGCCGGTATACTGTATCCCTACCCCATTGGCCAAAGCGAATTTTTTTGCCTAAAAAATAATTCTGTCTTTTAAAACCGTAAATAACAAAATCGTCATTAAAATTTATCTTCTTTATCGTAACAGCCATGTTTTCTGTAACGCGCTCATCTGCATCAATTGCCAATACCCAATCATTCTGAGCACTTACCGAGCCTGCATTCCGGGCTGCACCAAATCCAGTCCATTCTATTGAAATAACTTTTGCACCCGCATGCTGTGCATTATAAATGGTTACATCCGTGCTTCCCGAATCGACTACAAGAATGTCATTGCTTACCAGGCGCGCGCTTTTGATACAATTTGAGATATTGTCAGCTTCGTTTTTGGTAATGATAATTACTGATATTGCATCCATTGCGCTTATTTACAAAATACTCCTTTCATCGAAACAAAGATACCAATTGCCAGACTGATCATAGAAAGAGAAAAATGAACTATTTCAGGTACTGATCCAAACCTACGGGTGCCCATTTTTCTTTCTTCGCCATCGAGGCCTGCAACATTTGCATATTCATAGGATCGTCACTCTTATTACCCTCAGGATGATGCAGATGATATGCAATGCCACCAAATTTGATAGATTTTTTCCTGATACCAGTATTAAATAGCCTGATAGCAATATTGCTATCTTCTCTACCCCATTCCATATACGCTTCATCATAGCCATTAACGGCTAAAAGATCACTTCTCCAAAATGACATATTGCAACCACGCACCTCGGGAGTGTCTTCATCCCTGGTGCGATACCTGTGTGCCATGAAATTCATTAAAAGAGGAGCCCTGATCTTATTTAAGCTGTTCTTCCCGGTAAGTGTTTTTAAATCAGAAGGTATAATATCTGTTTTATTGATAAAGGCCTTTGTAGATGTTTCGTCAGACAGAAAACGGCTGCCGTTTAAAAAAAAACCTTTTTCTGATAACCAAAGATGATCTTTTATGAAATCAGGATGCAACACTATATCATGATCTATAAATACCAGGTATTCGTAGCTTGCTCTGGCAATGGCTATATTATTGATCCTGGTCTTACGTCTGCCAATATTTTCCTGCCAAAGATGGATTAACGGCACGGGGAAATCTTTTTTTATAGCTAGTATCATTTCTGCTGTGTCATTGTTACTCCCGTCATCAGCAATGATCACTTCACCAGGTAAACTTGATTGCCAAGCCACACTTTGAATACTTTTTTGCAGTGCCTGTGGCCAATTATAAGTACTTATGATTAACGAACAGCCCTTTTTAGATTCAAATTCCATTAAAAACATTTTTATTGTCGCTGGCTAAATTAGCACTAATATCCATCCTAATAAATTCGAAGCCATGCCTATTTTATATAGAAAATTATAATTTCATTATTTACAACAGAAACTGCTCATTTTTAACATTTTAAGGCAAAAAATTATAAAAAAAAGGCTAAAATATCAATCTAAATTTTGCAATTAACCTAATTCATCATTAACTTTGCAAAAAAATCACACAAAATGAAAAAAATCATTACTTCCGTTGTAGCCCTTCTTGTTATGGGTTCTGCAAGTTTCGCTCAGGATGCTGCTAAGAAAGCACCTGCTAAGAAAGCTGATTCTAAAATGGCACCTGCTAAAGATGCAAAAGCTGCTCCTGCTAAAGATGCAAAAGCTGCTCCTGCTAAAGCTAAGGCTGCGCCAAAGGCTGACAAGAAATAATTTTTATTTCTGTAGTTTTTAAATAATAAGTCCCCTGAAAAATCAGGGGACTTATTATTTTATGGAAATCAGCCAAATTCCATCGTACTCCTACGCAAAATGCATATCAGGCACTTTAAATTTATATGAATATTTAACATGCCCAATAGAAAAAAATCAGCATTTATTTTATTAATTTTGCTATAGCACAAGTAGATGTTATTTCTTTGAAGGCATCAGTGAAATTGCAATTTCCTAATACAATTTCCATCCTGTACTATTAAAATGGGAAACCATACAATATGGTAATAATTATGCTTTTTTATACAAACAAAATTTACAACATAAATTTATTAGGTATTAAAAGGAAGTAGCCAAATTATAAAATTAAGCGCATGAAAAAAGGATTCAGGATAACCGGCAAAAATAAATTAATAATCTCAGCCGGATTTATCACCATAGGCATATTAGCATGTAACAACAATAATAATTCAAAAGAAATAAAATCTCCTTCGACAGACACTACAGCTGTATTTACTCCACCTGATACCATCACTATACCACACGATCAATTTGGCGATATGGTAAGGTATGGCAGGGAGCTTATTGTAAATACCGCTCATTATATAGGCCCTGATGGTACAGTAGGAAAATACCTGGGCAATAAAATGAACTGTGGCAATTGCCATATAGATGGAGGCACCCGCCCATTTGGATTTAACTTCTTTAGTTCGCACGCTCGGTACCCACAATATCGCGGGCGGGAAAACAAAATACTTACTCTCCCGGAACGTGTGAATAATTGTATTGAACGCCCACATAGCGGCAGCCCTATGCCACTGGATAGTAAGGAAATGGTAGCTATCGTATCCTATATCAAATGGCTGGGCAGTAATGTGCCCGTAGGGCAACGCGTAAAAGGAGACGAAAGCCTGGAGATCGAATACCCCAACAGGGCTGCAGACCCCAAAAAGGGTGCTGCTATATATGCGGTCCAATGTACAGCTTGCCATGGCCCTAATGGGCAAGGGGTCTGGAATGCTGATTCAACAACTTATATATACCCGCCACTGTGGGGCCAGTATGCTTTCCAAAAAGGCTCCAGCCCATCAAGGGTTATTAAACTGGCCAGGTTCATTAAAGCAAACATGCCTGACAAAAAGACCTCCTGGCAAAAACCATTACTTACCGATGAAGAAGCAATAGATGTAGCTGCTTTCATAAATGATGACAGTATACACCCAAGGCCTCAAAAGAAAGATAAAAGCACTCCGGATTACCCCAATATAGCAACAAAAGCTATTGACTACGACAAAGGACCATACGTTGATACCTTTTCAGAAATACAACATAAGTATGGACCGTACAAACCCATTATTAATTATCACAAAGAGCACAAACTACCTGTAATTTTCTAGGGCTATCCCGGCAAGCAAAATATATGTTTCCGGATTTAAGGCTAAGGCTAATGAAATATGAAATGCTCCAACTGGCTTTGGTTTGCTATGATATTAGCTTCGTAAAAAATAGTTGCCTCCCATTTGCCGGTTGCCGTATTTTTTGTTTCCGGAAGTGCACTCCATAAAATGTTTTTGTCCTGGTTTACAATAAATACTTTACCATAAGGGTTCGCACACATAGAAGCAAAAAGGGAATGATCGGGAAGCTCTGTAATATTACCCCCTGCTATAAATGCATATTTAGGAGCACGTTCTGCATCGTCTATGCCATCTATAGTACATTGGTATTCCCATATTTTCTTAAGGCTTCCTTTACCATTAGCAGGCTGTTGCATCATAAGTATTGTTGGCAACATCCCATCATTGCATAAGTTGTTGTTGAACAAATATAGATATCCCTTTTCCGACACACCGCAACTATGCTGATGGCAAAACAAGCCATTACCTTTTTCAGGTAATGCCGGCTCATAAGTTTCACCATATGCGGCCAGAACATTCCCTTCAGGATATTTTATCTTCACAATCCTTGCAATGTTTCTAAAACTTACATAAATAGTTTTTGCTTGCTCGTCAAAATAAAACGCATTTTCATGCGTACCCAGATCAGGCTTACCATTACGCCCTTTATGATAATAAATATCAGACCCTTTAAAATAGTCCATTGATCGCCAAGCCCAAACTACGTTACCCTTTTCATCATACTCAATTATTGTGCCGAAAGGCACACTGAAATAATGGCCCTTACTTGTGTCGCTAGGTATTGTTTTACTATTGCAAATAACAAAACTGCTATCTCCGGAGGATGGCATCAGTCTATTCCAAAAATCAAAATCATAAGCCAATACCATATAATGGCCATTTGCAAGCCGGGTAAATTTGTGATGGTAATATTCAGAACTGCCACCGCTCACCTTCCCATCATTTGGGCCTTTCCATAAGATCTCTGCATTGTAATTTAGCTCATAAGCATCTTCCCCTGCAATAAAGGTCACCGTGCCTTGTGGCGTAAGTTTCAGGTCCCGGACATCAAAATTTTCATTAGGTAAATTATCAAAGTTTGGTAAAAACCACACCGGGCTACCACTCATGTCATACAGGGTTCTTGTGCCATCAAGAAAAAAATAAGCATTCTTATATGCCTCTGCCTTCTTTATTATCCGCACCCGCCTAAGACTTGTATCTACATTTTGAATGATGGCTGTACTGAAATGGTGGAAAATATTTGCCGCTTGCTTATTATTATCGGGGCTTATTATACGCCAGGTATATTGGCTCCCAAAAGCAGGTACTTCAGCAATTATTTTGTTTGTTTTGCAATCCTGAGAAACCAGGATTTTTCTTTTAAATGAATCTTCCGAATTAATTACCCCTGCTGCAATTTCAAGTTTGCATGTACCGCCTTCTGGGATTGATGGGAACTCAAACCCGATCAACCTGTAATTTAAACTGCTCCCCTCTTTTGGAAATATTTGCGACTTAAGCCAATAAGGTGCAACGAGCAGTAAAAGTATAGTGGTCGAAATTTTATACATGAAAGAAGCATTTCAAATAACGGGCAAATATAAATTAAAACTATTAGCTGTATACATGCTAAGTCTTAACTGCCCAATGCATCTATACAACCAATACACTTGCTACTTATGCCAAATGAAATTTTCTAATAACTCAGGGCTTTTAATGATATTGGCTTCATAAAAACTGGTCATCCCCCATTTTTCGGTGGCTTCATTTTTTGTTTCAGGGATCGCACTCCATAAAACATTCTTATCCTTGCTTACAATAAAGACCTTACTATAAAAACTGGCACACATCGAAACAAAAAAGGAATGACCAGGAAGTTCTACAACGTTACCTCCGGATGAGAATATATATTTTGGGTGGATACTTGTATCATCAACACCATCTATGGGGCATGCATATTCCCATATTTTCTTAAGGCCGCCTTTACCCGCAACCGGTTCCTGCATCATAAGAACGGATGGAAGTGCCCCTTCATTACAAACATTGTTATTGAACAGGTATAAATACCCCTGGTCTGATATGCCACAACTATGCTGGTGACAAAACAAACCATTTCCTTTTTCGGGGTTGTTTGGTTCAAATATCTCGCCATAAGTGCTTAACACATTCCCTTCGGGGTATTTCACTTTTACTATCCTGCTTATGTTTCTGAAACTCACATAGATCACTTTTGCGTTTTCATCAAAATAAAATGCATTCTCATGCGGAACTATATCCGCTACACCACCACGGCCTTTATGGTAATATACGTCCGACGATTTAAAATAGTCCCTGGACTTCCATGACCAAATTATGCTCCCCTTTTCATCGTATTCAATTACCGTACCAAAAGGCACACTGAGGTTCCTGTTTTTATTATCTCTCGAAATAGCATAACTGCTGTCTCTAATTGAAAGAAACTGCGGGTTCCAAAAATCAATTTCATTACCCAATACCATATAATGCCCGTTAGCTAGCCGCGTGATTTTATGATGATAGAGTTCAGATTTTCCGCCGTTCACAGCACCATTGTTTGGCGCTTTCCATAAAATTGCTGCGTTATAATCTACTTCATAAGCATTCTCTCCAATAATAAAGGTAACAGTACCCTGTGGTGTAAGTTTCATATCCCGCACCTCGAAATTATCATTGGTAAAATGCTCAATATTTGGTAAAAACCATACAGGGCTGCCATTCATATCATACAGGACTCTTGTACCATCAATAAAAACATACGCATCTTTAAATGTCTCGGCTTTCTTCAATACCCTAAGCCGGCGCTTGCTTGTGTCCACATTGGGTATAATACCCGTACTAAAATGATGAAAATTGTTTTTTATTTGTTTATTACCTGCACTAACTATGCGCCATGTATACTGTCTTCCAAAAGCAGGCACCTCTGCTATTATTTTGTTTTTCGTGCAATCCTTCGAAAAAATAATATTGCTTATAAATGAATCCTCCGTGTTAATATTCCCGGTTGCGACCTCAAGCCTGCAATTACCGTCGGCAGGTAATGGAAAATTAAATCCTACTAACCTGTAATTCACACTGCTCCCCTCTGTTGGAAAAATCTGCGCCATCAGTTGATAAGAACTAATGCAGAAAAAAAACAGCAAACCGGGGATATTTCTCATTGAGAAGGTAATGTATGATACAAATATAGCAACAAACATCACTTATAGGTAAGCAAAAAAATGAAATGAACGCCCGTAGCTATTCGTCTGCGATCGCATAATTTAATGCTGGGTCAGTGCCATATATATAATCAGAAATCGATTCAGGCATAATAACGTTAGGCTTTACCGGGCCATTTGTATATCCAATGCCTGTGATCCGCTTTGTGGAGTAGTTGACCTCTATGCCTGAATTTGGTAACGTAAACGTTTTAATTGACCCATAATGATTTACACTCCCGCTGGTTGCTTCCCCTATTGATGTCATCGTTAGTGTTTTCATCATATAGACAAGATTATTGACTGCCGCTGAGAATGTTTTCCTTCCCATAAGCACATATAACCTGTGCGGTTTATTGTATTTTGAATAGCTGAGTTCATCTATGAAAGGCCTTAGTATTGCGTCACTTCCACCACGATTATCTCTTATATCAATTACAATTTTTTTAGGGTTATTCTCTTTAATTGCTTTAAAAAAATCCTCGTAAAAGCGTTCGAATGGATAAGTAGAATCTATGATACACCTTGAATAGTTGAAATAAATAAAATCACCTGAGCTGTCGTATTTATACCAGTAATTGCCGGATTGACTGTATCTCAGTGGTGGTGTTGGGAATTGGCGTCCTTTCGGAATAATTTCGAAATATTTTTTCGGTGTAAAGCTTGCAAGTACTGTGTCATTATTTTGGGTTACAAGTGTAAGGGCCACAGATCCTGGGCTATTTATAATGTGAAGTCCATGCAACATTACGGGAGACGATAGTATCTTTGGCGCTTCTTCATCAATAGACCGCTTATTCTTATCGGGAAGCATGTCTGTAATTTTGTCTATTACGGTGCCAATAGGAATATGGTTCACTGCTATCACTCTTGAAAATACTGCTTGTTCCTCCGACTGATCGGCGGATATTATATATATACCTTCTTTAAAAAGATGGCAGGAATAAGGAAAAAGTACAGGCTCCCGGTAGCCCATATTGGTATGCTCATCTTCTATTTCAGCATTTACTTTTTTAAGTGCTACATACATTTCATCAACATTAAGATTACCCGTGTCTTTTATTTTTTCAAGATGTTCAAAAAAATCTTTCTTGCTGATAACTGAAAATGGATAAACGTGATTTGTTTCAATATCTCTTCCATAAATATCAATATCCTTATAAAGGTTTTCTTTGGTCAAATGTGTCTGCTGTGTTCCTGGCATTGGGGCACCTACAGAATCAAGTATGTGCCTCGCATAACGTACACAGTTTGTTGTTTTTCTAAGTGTTATTGCGGTATTAAGTTCGGAAATACCCCTTTCTTTTTCCCCAGACATAATAAGGGCATATCCTTTATTAGCATGCCCCCACCCTGAAATATAAGTGCGGTCACCATCTGATTCTATTGCCTTTTGTAAATAAAGAATTCCGGAATCAAATTTTCCCTTGTTATTATATGTCCGCCCGATCTGCCCATAACCAAATGCAGCGGTTGAATCTGTTTTTGTCATTTCCCATGCCATTTCCAAGGCTTTATCAAATCTTTTTTCTGAATATAATACATCAAATTCAGCGGGTGTTTGGCTTAATGCGTTAAAACAAAACAGGAACAAAATGATCGTTAACAATAATTTCATGTAAAATCGTTTGAAACGAAGTTATATATCGTCACAAATATTTTGCGGGGGGTAATAATTATTTAACTTCGAACCCGAACAAAAATTTTCCATGAGCACCCAATTAGGAATAGGATCAAGGGTAGACCACCCACATTTTGGCAAAGGGGTAATAGTAGATACCGCATCAGAATTTTATATCATTTGGTTCAAATCACAGCAAGGCACAAAAAGCATCAGCAAAGATTTTGCCGACTTGAAGACACTTGAAGAAGTAGAAGCTACAGGAGGAAGTGATACCATAACAATAGCCGACATAGAACAAGCACTGGGCAATATACTTGACCAGCGGCTCCATGAGATGCAGATAGTGCCGATAGGTACCCGCTGGAAACGTGGTACAATAATCCTTAAACCTGGCGACCCAACATTGGCGTCAAAGGAATTACCTATCGAAGCCTTCTTTCATAAGATCGTTATGGTGCGCGACAGGCTACGCGTTATGGAACAGAAAATAAACGCCCATAAAGTAATGGAAGATGATGAAAAAGTAGACCTGCAACAATACATCACAGCCATTTATGGCTCTCTTACCACCTTCAATGTGCTTTTCAAAGAAACGCATCACCAGTTTAAAGGAATGGGTGGTAAGGAATAATAACCCTGAGATCACTAAAGGTGTTTAAGGTTTTTTATTATATTTATCCAATGAAAGCATACTTACTCCCCATTGGCATATCTCTTTGTGCACTTAATACATATGCCCAGGATTCTTTACAAATGCGCAAAATTTCTGACGAAATAATGCTGCATGGCACCTGTTATGAAAACCTGAGGGTGCTCACCAAAACGGTAGGGCACCGCATAAGCGGCTCACCGGAAGCTGCCAAAGCAGTGACCTGGGGTGAAAAAACGATGAAAGAGGCCGGTGCTGATAAAGTATGGTTACAGGCTGCTGATGTGCCCTACTGGTATAGAGGTAAGGAAAGCCTGTATCTGAAAATGGATGGCGTGTACAAAAAGGTACGGGCGCTTTCCCTTGGCAATAGCCAGGGCACAAATGGAAAAACGCTGGAAGCACCCGTAATAATGGTACATAGTTTTGATGAGTTCAAAGCCATACCTGAAAATGAGGTAAAAGGCAAGATCGTGTTCTTCAATTACCGTTTCAGGCAAGATTTCATTTTCACATTCGAAGCCTATGGCGATGCTGTAAAATACCGCTTTGCAAGCCCAAGTATAGCTGCGCAAAAAGGAGCGGTTGGTGTTATCATCCGTTCCATGTCTACCGGTAAAGATGATTTTCCACATACCGGCGGTATGCATTATACAGATTCTATAAAGAAAATACCCGAAATGTCTCTTGGCAATATTACTGCCGACGAGTTGGAGAAGGCTTGTGAAAAGGGCGGAGCAAAAGCAAAGATGACCTCGGAGTGCCACATGATGCCGGATAAAGTACGCTCCTATAATGTGATCGGTGAAATAAAGGGATCAGAAACACCTGAACGTATCATTACCGTTGGTGGCCACCTTGATTCATGGGATGTGGGCGAAGGAGCCACAGATGATGGGACTGGTTGCGTTCAGTCTATAGAGATCATTCGTGCATTCAAGACCTTGGGGTTAAAGCCTAGATGCACTATACGTGCCGTTTTATTTATGAACGAAGAAAATGGTGATAAAGGCGGCGAGGCTTACGCAGACTCTGCCAAATCTAAGCATGAACAACATGTACTGGCTATCGAAAGCGATGCGGGTGGTTTCTCGCCTCGCGGCATCGGCCTTGAGATGCCCGATTCTGTAAAACAACATATCCTCAAATACAAAAGCCTTTTCCTCCCATATGGTGTTTACGACTTTTCACGCGAAGAAGGTGGCACGGATATTGGCCCATTAAAGAAAGAATTGAATGTACCACTCGCCGGCCTAATGCCAGATTCACAACGTTACTTCGACCTCCACCATACTGATAATGACACCTTCGAACAAGTA
Source organism: uncultured Bacteroidota bacterium (assembly GCA_903882965.1). Lineage (GTDB taxonomy): Bacteria > Bacteroidota > Bacteroidia > Chitinophagales > Chitinophagaceae > Nemorincola. The sequence goes on along the minus strand of CAIRZD010000356.1, from coordinate 5,927 downwards.
AACCATCGCGAACTAAAGCTGGGGGCAGTAGTAATGGCTCAGTTAATATACCTCGTTAGCGAGCATGGATTGAATTAATTTCTGATGTCCCGCACATCTAAGGTGCGGGACATCTATTAAAGCATTTTCACGATTGGGCAACACTCAGCCAACGATACTAAAGAAATTGTTGAAGCGTCCTTCGGCAATTATCGCGCTGTTCATTATTGCCATAACATGCCTTATCTCCATCTTCGCATACGTCATTGCCCCTGACTCAACTCCTGCTGCAAATCGTATGATCATAGAACTTGGTGCAAAACAACCCGGCTTTACCAAGCAATTACTATACATACCCAAAAGCAGTAATCCGGAACACCACAATCGTTTTTTAGAATGGTTTACCGGTGCACAATCCGCTTACCTGGCTTCACCTATCAACAGTTACCATTTTTCAGGCAGCAACCTTATCACCCATCATTATATAGATGATCAACTTGAAGATTCTACCTCCTACCCTCTTTCATCACTACTCCCTGCCAACCATCTTAATGATCTATTGCCCGCCAGGCAGGAATACATCATACAAAACCTGATCAAAACCCGCACCTTTTATCTTGGCACAGACCGTTATGGGCGCGATATACTTTCCCGTCTGCTTATTGGTTCTCGTGTTACGCTGGCCGTAGGCATGATAGCCGTATTACTATCGCTCACTATAGGCATCATACTAGGTTCAATAGCCGGGTATTTTGGCGGCCTCATTGATAAGATAGTTATGTGGCTGATCAATATACTATATGCTATCCCTACCCTGCTGCTTGTATTTGCAATTACACTTACCATTGGCAAGGGCTTTTGGGAAATATTCATTGCTATCGGTCTCAGTATGTGGGTAGGCGCTGCACGGCTCATCAGGGGGCAGGTAATTGTTTTACGCGAAATGGAATATATCGCAGCGGCTAAAACACTTGGCCTTGGCAATATGCGTATCATATTCCGGCACATATTGCCTAATATCGCCGGGCCGCTTATGGTCATAGCCGCAAGCAATTTCGCCGCCGCTATACTTGTAGAGGCTGGCCTTAGTTTTCTGGGCTTTGGTGTGCAGCCACCTCACCCCTCATGGGGCCTTATGATCAAAGAGCATTATAATTTCCTGCTCACAGACCGCCCGCTTCTGGCGCTCATTCCAGGCATAGCCATTATGTTGCTTGTATATGCTTTTAACATCCTGGGCAATGCACTCAGGGATGTTCTTGATGTAAGAGATTGAAGTTGTGCACAGATTCCTTATCTTTGTTTCAACTCAATTACTTACAACTATGTCGTTATTATCAGGCAGCAATAAAGCCGGCAAAAAACCGACCAAGGGCGCAAAAGGTGCAAAACCAACTGCACAAGGCGCAAAATTCACAGCCAAGCCCCTCAATGCGGCTAAAAAAATAATCAAGACCGGCGGCGCAAGAGGGAGCTGATTTTCTGATATTATTAATTCATTTTGGATGGAAGCCAAATGAGGTAACTCATTTGGATGTGGTTTTTTATTTCTTTGATTCCGCTATTCCTCCTCATCAAAATATATCTTATAAAAACTCTTGCCTACCCGCTCATCATAGCCCTTTTCTATAAGGCTTTTATCACCGTGAATATAAACATGGAAATTCTTATCCAGTTTTAAAACACTCTTAAACACCCGCGCCTGCTTCTTTACAGCCTGCGTAGATATATCAAATCTATCCGCAAGTTCTATGTCATTCATTTCAGCATAGTTGGTCTCAAACTTCCTGAAAGCCTTTATCATACCACTATCATCAAACACCTCTTTCTCAAATTTCTTTTTGTCAAAAGACTCATTAGCCCTGAAGTATTCCACCGATTTATTCAGTAGGTCTATCTGGTCTGTCTTTGCAATATCATACTCCTCCGGTAGTTGCTTCGCGATGAATTGCTTGGTGATATTAAGAAATTGATTGGTTTGGAAATATTCGTTCGCCTGTGGCACAACATTCAGGAAAGTCTCCCGCCAAAAAATCGCCTCTTCGCCCTTGTTGCTGCTGTCATAGATCAGCACATCAAATCCTTTCTCTGCATTAGTGGGGAAAACAAGGCATGCCTTATCAAACCTTGATACATCCACCCCCTCCCGCAACACAAATGTAAATTCGTTGTCAGCAACCGAAAGGTCAATGAAATTATTTTTCGTTTCCGTTTTATACAACCCTATTGCATCCACAAAAGCCCCATTAACAAGGCAATTCTCATAATAGCACACATATAGCTCACCTGTCTTTATTTTCGGGTGCATCGTGCTCTCGTACAGGTGTTTGGCAATATTTACAGAGTTTTTATGAAACGTAGCGCCCTCCGCCAGCGTTTCAAGGCAGTAATTATATACCTCATTATAATCCAGTGACGACAAATGATGAAAACAGTACTTATCAGATTCAAGGTTGAATTTTGCCAAAAAAGAATCCTTAATAATGACCAGCTCATTATCAGTAAGTTTCAATGATTTTTTTGATGTTACAAGATCCTGCCCATTACCTTTATTACCTATCACATGCACAGAAACTTTCCGCACGGCAGCTTCGCTAAAACTAATTTGCATATACTCTTTTATAAGGTCAAAGATATTTTAATTGAACAGAAAATATAACCACATCAGGCAATCTCTAACGAACGTTAAGAAATCTAAAAGCCCTGAAGGGGCCTAATTATAATAACCGGGATGAAACCCCCGGTATAATAAACCACAAAAACAAAGCCCTGAATGGCAATTTTTTGGCATTTTGCAACAGAAAAATAAATCAGTTGATCTTGGCTAATCTTCGGTTCAAATTTCTTACTTTTACCATATAATACACCTTATGAAAAGTTTATTAACCATACTGTTTCTAGTGTCGGCATACGGTTGTGGCGGCATTTTTAATATAAGCGGCGGACCAGCCAGTGGGGTGTTTTCAGGCTATGAAAATACAGTGGCAGCTGGTGCTTCTGTTATTACTGGAGGGGCGGGAAACATTATATGTTCATTAGCCAATTTCGGCTTCATTGGTACTGGAGATGGAAATGGAATAACCACATCCTCCCGTTACGGTTTTATAGGAAATGGCCTTAATAATTGTATTGGCAACGCTGTTGCAGGGTGTAACCCTGCATCTTACGGAGTTATCGCTGGCGGCATACTCAATTGCATAGATGCTACCACTTTGTCTACATACTATGGGTTCATTGGTAATGGACGGGTCAATAAAATATGCGCAGGGGCTTATTTTTCTTCTGTAGTAGGCGGTTACTGCAATACTGTTGCAAGCAATCACGCTTCAATTGTTGGCGGATGCAATAATACTGTATCAGGGGCCTTGTCTTCAATTCTTGGTGGGAGTGGGAATACTATTGCTGCTGCTTATCCATATGCAGGTATTTTTGGTTGTAATATAACTGCTGTATCAGGTTGCGTTTTCCACGCTAATAACTTTGCAGCTCCAAATATACCTTCAGCAGCACCCGCGTCTGCTAGAACATTTTATATAAATGTTGTTGGTGGTGTATGCTATGTAGCAATTACTTGATAAAACTGAATGAGAAGGATATTAGTGATATTGTTTTTAATAAGTAATGGGTGGATCACAAAAGCGCAGATTATTACGACTTTTGCGGGTAATGGTAGTACAGGGTATTCAGGTGACGGGGGGCCAGCTACTGCTGCAAATATTGGGCATCCTTCCGGATGCGCTTTTGATTCGCATGGCAATTTTTATTTTGGAGGAGGAGGAGCGGTTTATGATGATGTAGTTCGAAAAGTAACACCCTGTGGTATCATTAGTACAGTGGCCGGTACCGGAGTTGTTGGTTATAACGGGGATGGGATTCTTGCCACAACCGCACAACTAAGAGGGTGTACAGGGCTTGCATTCGATGCTTATGACAATTTGTATATTGCAGATGTACTAAACTATAGAGTGCGAAAAGTTGATGCCATTACCGGGCTTATCAGTACCGTTGCAGGAACTGGTACAGCAGGATATAGCGGTGATGGGGGGGGCAGCTATTGCTGCAATGTTAAATGAGCCCAGTAATATTTGTTTTGATAAGATTGGGAATCTGTATATAATAGACGATGCGAATTATAGGATACGTAAAGTTGATACCTTTGGTGTCATTACTACCGTTGCCGGAACGGGCATAAGTGGATATACGATAGATGGTGTTCATGCGGATTCTGCTGAAATAGAAGATATGTACGGAATCTGTGCAGATACAATTGGAAATATTTATTTTGGAATACAGGACTCTATGATGGTACGTAAGATAGATACGGCAGGCATTCTTACTACTATTGCAGGGAATGGGACAGGTGTACCGTCAGGTGATGGCGGCCCTGCAATAAATGCTAACTTAGAGCCCATGGGTTTAGCATTTGATCATTGGGGAAATTTGTATATTTCTGGCTTTATAGAAAACGACGTTCGTAAAATAAATGATTCCGGTATCATTTATACGGTCGCAGGTAATACTATTGCTGGTTATAGTGGTGATGGGGGGCCAGCTGATTCTGCAGAATTATATCATCCATATGGGATTGCAATTGATGGGTATGGTAATTTATATATAGCTGACGATCTTAATTATCGCATACGAAAAGTAACCTTTAACCCTGTTATCATTCCAGCCATAACTATTACTGCAAGTACAGTAGATACCATATGCAGCGGTACTTCAGTAACCTTTACCGCTATCGTTGTAGGAGATACTACCCCTGTTTATCAATGGCTGGTAAATGGCAGCCCTGTTGGCACGGATAGTACTTACAGCTATACTCCTGCAAATGGAGATTCTATACGTTGCATACTATCTGTTCCTGGCTTGTGTACTATTCCGGGCAGCAACATTATTCACATGGTTGTAGATACTTTTATTAAACCAATCATTACAATTTCTAGTAACCCAGTTGCCACATTGGGCAGTACGGTTACCGTCAATGCCACCGTAGCAGATGCCGGTAGTATCTACATCGTACATTGGTACAACAACAGCATATTATTCAACACTACTACAACACCCTCTGTCACATATACCAAGACCATAGGTATAGACCAAATTACTGCAACTGTTATACCTTCATCCGTAGGTTGTTATGATTCCACCACTTCTTCAGTTATTACAATTACGGATTCGAGTACAGGACTTAATAATATAGCGATGCCACAGGATGCATATATTTATCCTAATCCTGCACATTCGGGAATAACGGTTATTTCCCAAAATATAACGAATGTTACCGTTAGCAACGTTTTAGGCCAAACGTTCGTAAATAAAGAGTGTAATGCCAACCAAATAAATATCAATATTGAGACCCTGCCTTCAGGAGTGTATGTTGTAAAACTAACTAACAATGAAGGGCAAAAAACGATCACAAAAATTGTAAAAGAATAATCTTATTACTTTGGCATGAAAATAACCGTTGATCTTCCTTCCTCTCACCCCATTGCTAATAAGAAAGTAAGTGAAGCCCTTCATAAACAGGAAGCTTTACAGGTAAGAGAAAGAATACTATCCGAAAATGGTATAGGTAGTATGGTTTCCCGCAGGCTTCTTTGGCTACTTGGTAAAACAGAGCTGGGCAACATCAAGCAGATATTGGAAATGAGTACACACCAAAAAGATCAACACTAAATCAGCACTAAACCCATAACCCCTATCTTGTTATAGGCTACTCAGGAAATGGGTAAAGCTGCATAATGTGGTTAACTTTTTTTTAGTCACCCCCAGCAAAAGCCGCTCCTGCACGCACGCACAGCTCATGAGCCGTCCTAAAATAGGTTGACAGTTTTTAAAGTTAAGAATAGTTCATGATTACGGGTTTTTCTTTATGTTTTTGATTAGGTATTCCCATGTGGAGACTTAAGTGAGGTCTTTTATTGTTATAGGTATCAACACTCTGT
>CAIRZD010000355.1 GCA_903882965.1 uncultured Bacteroidota bacterium | reverse complement strand
GTATACGCCGGCATATTTCTCATCATTAAAGCTTTCAAGTGCTTTTTTGATAAGGGTGTTTTTAGCAACCTTCATTTCTACATTCTTTTCGAAACAAAGCCTGCGTAGCTTGCTCACCTGTGCTACCGTTAATGATTCGGTATTGGTGATATAAAAGTTGTCGTACTGGGAGAATTTCCCTTTCAGTACTTCTATTGCTTCATTTTTTTGAGCAGGTGTCATATAATTTGATAATTAGCTGATTTGATGATTAGCTGATGCAAGAACATCTAAACCAGTATTGTTATACAATTTGTTTTCTTTCTTGCCGTTTGGGGCAAGGTTATTATGCTACTGTTTTTGTATCGATCATTAAACCCGGGCTCATAGTAGAGGCAATGCTGATGCCTTTTAAATATGCGCCTTTAGCTGTAGCCGGTTTCAGGCGTACAAGTGTGTTGATAAGTTCTTGTGCGTTTTCAGCTATTTTGTTTGGAGCGAAAGATACACGGCCGATAGAAGCATGGATGATACCGGCTTTATCTATCTTAAATGCGATCTTACCACCTTTAACTTCATTTACGGCGTTAGCTACGTCGTTGGTTACCGTACCTGTTTTAGGGTTTGGCATGAGGTTACGTGGGCCGAGGATCTTACCAAGGCGACCGATCTTAGGCATTACAGAAGGAGTAGCGATGATTACGTCTACATCAGTCCAGCCGCCATCAATCTTAGCAACAAATTCATCAAGGCCTACGAAGTCTGCACCTGCGGCTCTTGCTTCTGCTTCTTTATCAGGTGTGCAAAGCACGAGTACGCGCTTTGTTTTACCTGTACCGTGTGGCAGTGTAACAGTGCCGCGGATAGCCTGGTCAGCTTTCTTTGGGTCTACACCAAGGCGGATATGCAGGTCAACTGAGCTATCGAACTTGGTAATGTTGATTGACTTTACCACATTAGCAGCTTCAGCCAGTGTGTATTGTTTATTTTTATCGAGTTTAGCCTCTACAGCTTTTCTTTTTTTAGTGATTGCCATTGCATCAATGTTTTAATAAGGTAAAAAAATGCTTATGCCCAGGGAGCTTTGCCTTCTACAGTGAAGCCCATGCTGCGTGCTGTACCTGCAACCATTTTCATGGCGCTTTCTATTGTAAAGCAGTTAAGATCGGGCATTTTGTCTTTAGCTATCTCTTCTACCTGTGCCCAGGTTACCTTACCAACTTTCTGCCTGTTAGGTTCTTTAGAGCCATGCGGTTGTTTTGCAAGCTCCATAAGCTGAATAGCAGCCGGAGGAGTCTTGATCACAAAATCGAAAGACTTATCTGTGTAAACGGTAAGAGTTACGGGAAGTACCTTGCCTACTTTGTCTTGTGTGCGAGCATTGAACTGCTTGCAGAACTCCATAATGTTGACGCCTTTAGAGCCGAGCGCCGGGCCGATTGGTGGGGCAGGATTAGCTGCGCCGCCTTTTACCTGTAGCTTCACGAAGCCACTGATTTCTTTAGCCATTGTTTAATTTTTGGTGTTAACGAATGTTCTCCTTTGTCATCCTGAGCGGAGTCGAAGGATACTTTTTCTCCCATGCAACCTTAATAAAAGAGCAATATTGAGAATTGGACGGCAAAGGTAAGAGAATTTCTTAATTCAACAATCAAGAAGTAAAAAAATATTTTCATTCCTCCCAAAAGTAGCCTTTTACCTCTGAATCGCATGGCACGATATTTAAATGTTTATTTAGATAATATCAATGTTATGATACGGAAACTAAAATCAGGGCAATATCGGATATATTCAAGGAAAACAGATCCGAAAACCAATAAACGGAGAAATCTGGGCACGTTTGATTCGCTGGATGGTGCAAAGCAACATGAGCGGGCTATACAGTATTTTAAACACAGGTGAGATCACTTTTTAAAAAGAGAAATATGGAAAATGACAAGAGAAAAATTGGCAAGAAACCTATAGCTAAAAAAACAGAAAGGGTGAAAAAGACTAAAAAAGTCAGCCTGCTTGATGCCGCAATAATAGGTGCCACCACACCAACTATGGGTGGTTTATAACTTGCGATTAGTCAATAGTTCACAACTATCCGAAACTTTTTTGCCTGAATAGCGGCCATACCTTTGGTTAAGAACGACCAAAACACAAAAATATGGGGCTATTCAAACGTAG
>CAIRZD010000354.1 GCA_903882965.1 uncultured Bacteroidota bacterium | reverse complement strand
TCATTTTATCGCCATATTTATATGGGCAGAATAGCAATACAAATAACCGTAGTGAATTCTTAACGCTTCAGCAATGCATTGATTATGCAATGGTACACCAACCCGGATTAAACCAGGCCCAGATCAATGTATCTATCGCTAAAACTACAAATGCTATTAACTTATCAGGATGGTTTCCACAAGTAAGCGCTTCGGGAAGTTTGACTCATTATTTTGAATTGCCAACGGCATTTGAAACTAATACAGTAAGCCCAACCGGCCCATCGGTACCATTGCATACGGGAATATCTAACACTGCTACACCTCAAATAAATGCTACTCAAACAATTTTCAACCCCGTGCTTTTATATGCTGCCAAGAGCGCGCATTTGTATATAGAGCAGGCTAAAGAGGTTACAGACAGTTCTAAGATATATCTTGTTTCATCCGTAACGAAGGCTTTTTATAGTTTACTGCTGACGCTAGAACAAATCGAGGTTTTAAAAGCAGATACGTCTGAACTTAAAAGAAGTGTTACTGACGCATATCATCAATATGTGGGAGGTATAGTGGATGAAACTGATTACGAGGAGGCCACAATAACACTTAATAATACACTTACTCAATTGAAGCAGGCAACTGAAAATGTTGTGCCACAATACGCTAATTTAAAACAGGTAATTGGCTATCCGCCTGAAAAAGAATTCAATGTAAATTATGATACGGCAAAAATGATCAGAGATATAAATATCGACACCGTTGAACAATTGCAATATGAAAAGCGCATAGAATTGCAACAGCTTTACACGGCAAAAAAACTACAGCAACAACTTGTGAATTTTTACCGGATATCCTTTTTGCCTACAATAAATGGGTTTTACAATTATACACAGGAATTTGAAAGCAATAAGATTTCAAACCTTTTTTCAGCTTCATATCCTTATTCTTCAATTGGTCTGTCATTTAACTTGCCCATATTCACTGGGTTTGCGAGGCTGGAGAATATTCGTAAAGCCAAACTACAGGAACAGCTTTTAGATTGGAATGAAGTTAATTTGAAGTCGCAAATATATACTGAGTATACAACAGCATTGGCAAACTATAAAAGCAATTTGTATAGCTTTCATATTATGCGTGATAATGTAAGAATGGCACAAAGGGTCTATTATGTAGTGGAGCTCCAATATAAGCAAGGGTTAGTAGCTTATCTGAATGTGATCACTGCCCAATCAAATTTAATAACATCGGAAACAGGGTATATAAATGCATTATTCCAGACACTGTCAAGTAAGGTAGATCTTGAAAAAGCAATGGGAGCAATTACTTACTAATTATTAATGAATAAAAATAAATCGTTTTTATGAACAGGTCATTATCCAGTTTGGTTTTAATAAGTTGCATGACTTTTTTTTCATGCAAACCCAAGCCAGTACCTCCTCCTCCTCCAGTACCTGTGAACTTACAAACGGTGAAGGCGCAAGAAGTTTTATACTATGATAAATACCCCTCTACAGCTCAGGCGATCAACCAGGTAAATATTTACCCTGAAGTGCAAGGCTATATAACTGGTATATATTTTACAGAAGGTGCCCACGTAAAAAAAGGGCAACCACTATATGAAATTGACAAGCGACTGTTTCTGGCAGCTTACGACCAAGCCACAGCAAATCTTAAAGTGGCGCATGGTAATACAATACAGGCACAACAAGATGCAGACAGGTATATATATCTGAACAAGCAAAAGGCAGTAGCAGAACAGCTTTATGACCACGCAATAATAACGCTCGAAAATGCTAAGAATTCGGAAAAAGCTGCGGAAGAGGCTGTGAAAACAGCAAAGACAAACCTTACTTACTCTATGATCTACGCACCATTTGATGGCACTATCGGCTTTAGCCAGGTGAAGGTGGGGAATATGGTAACGGTAGGCCAAACCATACTCAATACGATATCTACAGATAATCCTATAGCAGTGGATTTTTTGGTAAATGAAAAACAATTGGCATCGTTTGAACTGTTGGAAAAAGGCAAAAACAACGCTCCGGATTCCCTTTTTACCATTTTGATGCCTGATAATTCTCTTTATCCTTATCCCGGTAAAATTTCAATAATAGACCGGGCCGTTGACCCACAGACAGGGTCAATACGGATACGACTTGTTTTCCCAAACCCTAATTATGCTATAAGGGTAGGTATGAGCTGCGTGGTGCGGTTACATAATATGGAAACTACTCCACAACTGCTAATACCAAGTAAGGCGATTGTAGAACAGATGGGTGAATATTTTGTATTTGTTGATAAAGATACATTGCTGGCACCACCAGGTGAAGCAGGTGAAAAAAAAGATACTGCCACAAGCAGCAAGGTGCCCACGCATGTGGCTATGGAAAAGAAAGTGATGCTAGGGCAGACAATAGGTGCTAATGTGATTGTAAAAAGCGGAATAGATGAAGGGGCACGTATTGTTATTGATGGGGTACAATTATTACATGATGGGTCTCGTATAACACTTGGTAAAAAGGGTGTTGACACAACAAGTAATAATATGCAGGGCACTACCATAGAGAGCAAGAAGAAAAATTAGTGTAAGTGATATCGATAAGGTTCGGTTATATAACTTTTCAATTTTAACTTTTGAATTTGAAGCATGATTGCAAATACATTTATTAAAAGGCCGGTAACTGCAATCGTTATATCTATTGTATTGGTGCTTACCGGTACGATCTGCATCTTTAATTTGCCTATAGACCAGTATCCGGATATAACACCGCCGATAGTGCAGGTTAATGGACAGTTTACAGGTGCAGATGCTCAAACGGTGGAGCAGACCGTAGCTACACCGATTGAGGAGCAGGTAAACGGCACGCCGGGCATGGAATATATGCAGAGCAATAGTACGAATAACGGGCTGATGTCGCTGAATGTAACCTTTAATATAGGTACTAATATTGATGTCGCAGCACTTGATGTGCAGAACCGGGTGAGTATCGCTACTCCTTTATTGCCGGCAGTAGTAAGTCGGCTAGGGCTAACGGTACGCGCTATTAATCCCAGTATGTTAATGATGGTGGCAGTATATGCACCAAAGAATACGCACAATATTACTTTTCTTGATAACTATACCAATATATTTGTTCAGGATGCCTTGCTACGCGTGCCAGGGGTAGGAAGCATTAATAGGTTCACCGATGATTTCAGTATGCGGATTTGGATGAACCCGGATAAGATGGCAGCTTATAGTTTAACCCCTGCAGATGTCATAACTGCGCTGAACGCACAAAATGTGCAGGTTGCTGCCGGGTCGGCAGGTGTACCCCCCCAGCAGAAAACACAAACATTTGAATTAGGTATTCTTGTAAATGGCAGACTAAGTAAGGTTTCTGAATTTGAAAATATTATTGTTAAAACCATCCCTGCAACAGGTGAGCTGGTTTATCTTAAAGATGTAGCAAGGGTAGAACTGGGTAAGTTTACCTTTTCAAGCAATTCATTTGTGGATGGCAACCGTGCTTCTTACCTGCAAATTTACCAGGCTCCGGGCAGTAATGCATTAGAAACGGCAAATGGTATTTATACAGAACTGGCAAAATTGAAAGAATCCTTTCCCGCCGATGTTGATTATAAGGTGCCTTTTGAATCAGTGACTGTAGTGAAGGTATCGATGCAGGATGTGGTAGGGACATTATTGAAAACACTGGGCTTGGTGGCTATAGTGGTATTTCTGTTTCTTCAAAATTTGCGATCCACGCTTATTCCGGTACTTGCAATCCCTGTATCTATTTTCGGAACATTCTGCTTTTTCATACCGTTAGGGTTTACGATCAATACCCTTACTATGTTTGGTTTTGTACTTGCTATTGGTATTGTGGTAGATGATGCTATTATCGTGGTTGAAGCGGTGCAGCATTACATAGATAATCACAAGATGTCGGCAAAGGAAGCGACTTATCATGCGATGAAAGATATATCAGCGCCTGTGATAGCAATTGCTCTTATACTTGCAGCCGTGTTTGTGCCTGTGGGCTTTATACCGGGAATAGTGGGCCGGCTTTACCAGCAGTTCGCCATTACTATCGCCATATCTGTGATCATATCTGCATTCATAGCTTTGTCATTAACTCCTGCGTTGTGTACATTACTGTTAAAGCCATCAGGTACGGTAAAAGAGGCTAAAGGCATTAATAAGTTGTTCTTTAAATTTAATGAGTGGTTTGAACGGGTAACTGATCGTTATACAAATGGTGTGAAACGGAGCATTGCCGGCGCGAAGTATGTTATTGTTTTGCTGTTATGCATATGTGTAGGGGCATATTTTTTATTCCAGCACAAGCCATCAGGATTTATTCCATCGGAAGATGATGGTAATTTGTACGTGACTTTTCAATTACCACCCGCGTCTGCTACAACGCAGTCTGTAGATGTTATGAGCCGATTGATGAAGGTAGTTGGAGAAACCCCGGGAGTGGCACATTATGCAGCGTTATCAGGATTGAATGTTGTGAACAATGCTACTAATTCAAACTGTGGTACCATTTATGTTCAACTCAAGCCATGGGATGAAAGAAGTGAATCAAAACAACAGGTGCCCAGCATTATAGGCGTAATGCAAAAGCGCATTGAAGATGCCGGGATAAAAAATGCAAATGTTGAAGTAATACAACCGTCGCCCATTCCGGGTTTAGGGGCTACCGTTGGGTTTAGTTTACAGATAGAGCAGCGTAGCACTAACGATGATGTGCATGCGTTTGAAAAAGTAGTTAATCAGTTTGTGACCGAGGCAAATAAAAATCCTGCAATATCCAAAGCATTCACCTTTTTTACAGCAAGTACCCCCAATTACAATCTTACCGTGGACCGGGAAAAATGTGAAAAACTTGGTGTAAATATCGGGGATGTATTTACGACCATCCAGGCTTATATGGGTAGCTTGTATATCAATGATTTTACCACTTACAATCGTACATTTCATGTAGTTGTGCAGGCGGATACGGCATTCCGTATGATGATCACAGACATGAATAAGTATTATATCCGCAACCAGGCGGGCCAGATGCTGCCGCTAAGCACCTTTATTAGTTATTCACCCACTGAGGCAGCTCCGCTGATATCTCATTTTAATATTTTTCGCACAGCTGAGGTTGATGGGTCTCCTGCTGCTGGGTATAGTACATCAGATGCTATGGCCGCACTTAAAGACGTGGCTGCGAAAGTGTTACCACAAGGATATACCTATGAATATTCAGGTTTGAGTTTTGAAGAAATAAAAGCCGGCTCAGCTACTATTTATATTTTTCTCTTTTCTATCACATTCGTATTTCTTTTTCTTGCTGCGTTATATGAAAGCTGGTCTGTGCCATTTTCTGTAATGCTTGCTGTGCCAATAGGTGCTTTTGGTGCTATACTTACGCTTATGTTTGTGCCTAGTATTACAAACAATGTGTATGCGCAGATAGGGCTTATCACTTTAATAGGGCTTGCAGCAAAAAATGCGATCCTAATTGTAGAGTTTGCCAAAGTCAGAGTGGATCTGGGAGAGGAACTGATACAATCAACGCTGGAGGCAGTGCGGCTGCGTTTGCGGCCTATTATCATGACCTCGCTGGCATTTATATTGGGGGTGTTGCCACTTGTTCTTGCAACGGGTGCAGGTGCTGTTGCCCGCAGAACAATAGGATATACAGTACTTGGTGGAATGATAGCAGCCTCCACACTTGCCATCTTTATAGTGCCTGTACTTTTCGTGGTGATAACCCGTTTTTCATACGGCAAAGAAAAGCTCGCATGGTTACAAGCGAATAAAGAGCATTTAAAAGAAAAAGCTGCAAAGGTAGAAGCACAGAGTATTGACCCTGCTTTGGAATTTGAGATTCAAAAAGCACGTGATTTGCATGAATCAGATAAGAAAAAGGATTAATGGTTAGTTATTAATGGTTAATGGGGAAAACATCAGTTGTTAATTATGAAAGAAAATATTATTAAAGATAAGAGTTTTGATTTTGCAGTAAGGATAGTAAATCTTTACAAACATCTTGTGGAAGTAAAGAAAGAGTTTATTATTTCTAAACAAATGCTAAGAAGTGGAACTTCTGTAGGAGCATTAATAAGAGAATCGGAACATGCGGATAGTAAAAATGATTTTGTGCATAAAATGGCTATAGCACAAAAAGAGATAAATGAAACATTGTAGTGGTTGGAATTATTGAAAGTAACAGGCTATCTGACAAACGAAGAGTTTACAACCATTAATGCGGATGCAGTAGAGATCATAAAAATGATCACTGCAATAATTAAAACAACAAAAAGCAAACTGTAGCTAATAATTAACCATTTACAATTAACCATTAATAATGATTGCAAATACATTTATCAAAAGGCCGGTAACTGCAATCGTTATATCTATTGTATTAATGATTTCAGGCGCTATTTGCCTGTTTAATCTTGCAGTAGATCAGTATCCTAATATATCGCCGCCAAGTGTAGGTGTTACCGGGTCGTTTACCGGAGCAGATGCACAGACTGTGGAACAAACTGTTGCGATCCCCATCGAGGAGCAGGTAAACGGTACGCCCGGCATGGAATATATGACCAGTACCAGTACCAATAGCGGGGCGGTGAACGTTAGAGTTACGTTTAATATTGGAACCAATGTTCATATTGCTGCGCTTAATGTTCAGAATAGGGTAGGTATTGCAGCCCCTTTATTGCCTTCTGTGGTGAGTAAACTTGGACTTACAGTACGCGCCAGCAACCCTAGTATGCTGATGATGGTTGCAATTTATTCGCCGGGCGGTTCGCACAATGTTACATTCCTTGATAATTACACTAATATATTTATTGAAGATGCACTGCTTCGGGTGCCGGGTGTAGGAGACATTACCGCACGAACTGATAATTTCAGTATGCGGGTATGGATGGACCCAAATAAAATGGCATCTTATAGCTTAACGCCATCGGATGTTATTGCTGCTTTAGATGCGCAAAATGTTTACGTTGCCGCCGGTGCAGTGGGCGAGCCGCCGCAAAACCAATCCCAACAATCTGAGATAGGTATTCTTGTTAATGCGCCGCTTAATAAGGCTTCAGAGTTTGAAAAAGTCATTGTAAAAACAATGCCGTCAACAGGTGAACTTGTACACCTCAAAGATATTGCCAGGGTTGAATTAGGTAAGTTTTCTTTTTCCAGTAATTCTTTTGTAGATGGGAAACGGGCTTCTTATCTTATGGTTTACCAGTCTCCAGGTGGCAATGCCCTGGAAACAGCTAATAATGTATATGCAGAATTGGAACGACTCAAGAAAACTTTCCCCTCCGATATTGATTATAAAGTGCCCTTTGAATCTATTACTATAATAAAGGTTTCCATGCAGGAAGTCATTGGTACATTGCTTAAAGCGCTTGGCCTGGTGGCGTTGGTTGTATTCTTATTTCTGCAAAACCTGCGCGCCACAATCATTCCAATACTTGCCATCCCGGTATCCATATTGAGTACATTTTGCTTCTTTATACCGATGGGATTTACCATTAATACGCTTACCATGTTTGGTTTTGTACTGGCAATTGGTATTGTGGTAGATGATGCGATTATCGTGGTCGAAGCAGTGCAACACTATATAGATGAGCATAACATGTCGGCAAAAGAGGCCACTTATCGTGCCATGCAGGATATTTCTGCACCGGTAATCGCCATTGCATTAATACTGGCGGCAGTATTTGTGCCGGTAGGGTTCATCCCGGGTATTGTGGGGCGCCTGTACCAGCAGTTTGCTATCACGATCGCTATATCGGTAATGCTTTCCGCATTTATTGCGTTATCTCTTACCCCTGCACTTTGCACATTATTATTGAAGCCGTCCAAAATCAATAAAGAGGCGAAGGGCCTAAATAAAATTTTCTTTAAGTTTAATGAATGGTTCAAACGAGTAACGGTCAGTTACAGTAATGGTGTAAATAGAAGTATTAAAGGGGCAAAATATATAGTCATCTTACTGGTGTGTATTTGCGCTGCTGCTTACTGGTTATTTCATATAAAACCTTCCAGTTTTATTCCTTCTGAAGATGAAGGGCGATTGTATATTACTTATCAATTGCCTGAAGGGGCCTCTACAACGGCTTCTGTGGAGATGATAACAGAGCTTATGAAGATAGTTGGTGAAACACCCGGAGTTGCTCATTACGCAGCTATTTCAGGATTGAACATACTTAGTGGCGGCACAAATTCTAATAACGGAACCATTTTTTGCATGTTGAAGCCCTGGGATGAACGAAAGTCGGAAGATGAGCAAGTTACTGATCCAACCAGTGGAATTATGGGGGGCATTAAAAAGAAGATTGCAGCCGCCGGTATAAAAAATGCGATCATACAGGTAAATACACCACCGCCTATCAGAGGTATAGGACAAGCAGCTGGTTTCGAAATGCAAATAGAACAAGGTAATACAACTGATGATGTGCATGCATTTGAAAAGGTAATTAAAAAATTTGTTGCCGCTGCCAAAAAAAATCCAGCAACAGCAACAGCGTTTAGCTTATTCTCGGCTCATACCCCCAGTTTTAACCTGACAGTTGACAGGGAAAAGTGTGAAAAAATGGGTGTAAATATTTCGGAGGTTTTTGCAACAATGCAAGCATATATGGGTAGTTTATTCGTAAATAATTTCACACTATATAATCGCACTTACCATGTAGTGGTGCAAGCTGATACAACATTTCGGGCACTGATATCAGATATGGATAAATACTACGTGCATGGTTCTGATAGTGCAATGGTTCCATTGAGTACACTCATCCATTATGAGCCAATAGAAACAGCGCCGCTCATTACTCACTTTAATATTTTTAGATCAGCGGCGGTTAGTGGCCCAATACCTCAGGGGTATAGCAGTGGGCAGACAATAGAAGCTCTGAAACAAACCGCCGCTCAGGTTTTACCACCCGGCTATACTTATGAGTTCTCAGGCCTTAGTTATGAAGAGATAAAAGCGGGGTCTGCTACTGTTTACATTTTCCTGTGTTCTATTGTATTTGTATTTCTTTTCCTGGCCGCACTTTACGAAAGTTGGTCTGTACCTTTTTCTGTATTATTAGCGGTACCTATTGGCGCCTTCGGCGCCATCCTTACCCTTACATTAATTCCTACCCTCAACAATAACATCTATGCACAGATAGGCTTGGTAACCTTAATAGGGTTAGCTGCCAAAAATGCTATCCTTATTGTTGAATTTGCAAAAGAAAGGGTAGATAGTGGTATAGAAATTATTTCTGCTACAATGGAAGCCATCAGATTAAGGCTTCGCCCCATTATCATGACATCCTTTGCATTTATATTGGGTGTATTACCCCTTGTTTTTGCTACGGGTGCCGGTGCTATCGCAAGAAGCACTATTGGGTTCACCGTTTTTGGCGGGATGCTGGCAGCCACCCTGCTAGCCATCTTTATAGTGCCTGTATTGTTTGTATTAATAACCAAGTTGGCCTACAGCAAAG
>CAIRZD010000353.1 GCA_903882965.1 uncultured Bacteroidota bacterium | reverse complement strand
GCAGGAGAAGAACTTGACTGGTATGACACACATAAAGAACTATTAGCTGCACATAATAAGGATATGCAGACTTTTTTACAGCCCTTAGTGGCTACAACAACAGTTAATTATTACGTATTAGAAGTACAAGTACGTACATTTGCAGATGATCAAAAATTCATATTTGCACAGCACTGCAAAAAACTTAAACCCTTAGCGCAGTTATGTTCAGACTTTGAAACCGCAGTTGATATTGAGGTAGACGAGTACGAAATTCTGGCAATTACGACTATACCAGCTGAGGATTATCTAACCCTTTTTGGCTGCGAACCGTTACTTTAGAAATATACAAAAAACACATGAATTATCGAGAAGCAGTAAATAGGGCCCGACAATGGTACAACACATGTGCCGACTTAAACCCAGTATATTTGGAACCTGAAGATATTTTAGCATTAGAATACCTTCAGGCAAAACAAGCAACTTCTACTATTATTGGCCAGTTGTTAGAAAACGGTACCGTAATAACACGCATAACAGATATTAAACTAACTGTTGATAATAATGGTTGTAACGGATGTTGTTACGAACCGAATAGGTTAGCCTTAATAGGTAATCCATGCTCAGTTTGCTCGAATTATGAGTATTACGAAAAAGATTAAAAATTGAATTATGTTCACAATTTACTACGATCCCATTGGCATACAGAGACTATTGGGAGAAATCAGGTTTAAACATTATTTAAAGTTCAACCACTAAAAAACAAAAAACAATAAACAGTAAACCAATGATTACATTATCACTTACACAGTCACAAGTAAAACCATTCGTAGCTAAAGATTGCCTACGACCAGCAATGGCAGGTGTTTATCTTGACTTTACAAATAATGTTTTAATTGCTACAAACGGTTTCGTACTATTAAAGCATAGTCTACATGCAGATACAACCGAAACCAGACCTGCGGTTGTTATTCCGGTTGGAGCATTTCCAAAGAAAACCGGTGGCTATACCGATATTTCAATCGAAGGCAATAGCGTGACCGTAGAAGAATTTAACCATAGAGATATAAAGATAGAAACCCGTGTTGTTGAGCTGATACCGGAAATTTATCCTAATTATCAAGAGGTTATACCCAAAGCACTTGACAAGCCAAAAGAACCTGAGAGTTTAGGTAGATCTTCAGATGAGTATGAAGCAGACTTACACACGTATGAAAACAATCGCAAAGCCTATGAACGACAGTTTATTAATCATATAGGACTTGATTTCGAACTTATTGCTGACGTATCAGCAGCGTTTAAAACTTATGTAAAAATGACTTTTCACGGCCCGACAGCAGCAATACTTATTACACCGGACAACAATCCCGAACTCTGGACTATTTTGGTAATGCCTACACGTTTAACACAGCATTAATTTTTATCTTTCTACTCTTTTTATTTTCTTTTTAACGTTAAATTTATTATATTTTCTTTTTAATATTACTATCAATACCATGCTCATAGTACCGAGCTTTAGCGTTAAATTAGTTACAAAGAAAAAACATTATTTTCCCATGCAGCTCGACTCCGATCTAAGTATACGCACGTTTCTAATTCATTTGGGTTTACATGAGCAACCACAGGAGGAGTTTCACGCTGTTTTTTTGTCTACTGATTTATGGATAACAGGGCATTCACACATAGCCACGGGGTCAAATTCGAAATCGGTTGTACACCCGCCAGACGTATTTAGAGCAGCGATACTGGCCAACGCGCATAGAATAATATTGGCACACAATCATCCCTGTGGCTCAGTCGATCCCAGCAGCCAAGATTTAGAACTCACAACAAAATTAGTGGCAATAGGTGCACTAATTGATATACCAATAGTAGATCACATAATCGTCAGCGAAGACGAGCATTTTAGTTTCACTGAACATCAATTATTATGAGCAACATAGAACAAGAATTTATAACAATAACCAATAGATATAAATAATTATGGCAATAGAAAGATTGTACTACGCGCTATCCGATAGCTTCACAGGAGATAATCCTGAAACACATACGGCCGGATTCGCGAACAGAAAAGAAGTTATAGCATTCCGAGATCATCAGGACAGAGCTAAATGGGTACGTGAAACTAAGCTCACAACAGCAAAAATACTTACACGTGCTGAAGCTACACGTGTTACGGAGTATGATACATATGTCACTGATGCCGATGCGCACATCAAATCATGCCGAATTTATGGAGAAACCGAATTTGCAATTTTGCACCGCATGGATCGTAAAACACACACTTATCTGAAAAAATAAAATTATGTACATAGCATTAGAAACCGAGGATGGCGCATTGGTGTCACTACCAATCGGTAGTTTTGGTTACCATCGCCTACAGGTGGGGAAAAATAAATACACAAACGAACCTGATTATCGGGCATCACTATTTAGTGCGTATATGGATACACCCATTGGTGTGACTAAAGAAAGTTTTGACTCATTTAATCAGCGCTTATTGGAAATGCTATAACTGCAAAACGACGCAGCTCGTCAACATGCAATGGAGGTTAACCGTTGATATATCATGTGGGGCGTGTCAGGTTCAAATCCTGAGGCTGTGCAAAGACAAGTTTTATTAACAAAAATGGAGAGTGCAATGTTTGAACATGCTATGCAGGGTATTC
>CAIRZD010000352.1 GCA_903882965.1 uncultured Bacteroidota bacterium | reverse complement strand
TATTAAATCCAGAATTTGGCGCAGTAACGGTTTGTTATTATTTTTACTACGTTTGAATAGCCCCATATTTTTGTGTTTTGGTCGTTCTTAACCAAAGGTATGGCCGCTATTCAGGCAAAAAAGTTTCGGATAGTTGTGAAAATTAGTCAATTTTCTCGGTTGTGTGCTTCGCGAATGGAAAAAAATACCGCTGCACCCCTACCAGGTATAAAGGATATAGATAATTATATGACCGGTTGATAAGCGGAAGTTCCACCGACATATCTATCCGGTAAGTGGAGTTAATAATGCATTGCAGGCCGGGAGCTATATTCAGGTAATTACCTGCTTTAAGTATAGGCGTGGTATTGGCTACCTTAATAACCAATGGATCTGGTATAATGCTACTCGGTGGGCCATCAAGCTGGGTAACATGCGCAGCCCCGTATTCTTTACCTATAAATTCACAGTACACATTCCAGTTTGTTTGTTTGTAGCTTTTATAGTTGTGTGGAAATAACAAATAACCGAAAGACAGATCATAGTTTACCGCATTTCCATACTGTATCGTTGTAGGATATACCCCACCGAATTTATCAGAAGCATCACCCTTATACTCAGAAGGTATGATAAACCCTGTTGTGAGTGATGCCGCAAAATGATGCATCAAATAAGTAGCGATCACCCCACCTCCATACCCGGTGGTATGCACCAGCAGGTCGGGCTCAGCTTCATGCGATGGCACTGCAACATAAGAGCCCTCACCATACACCGCCAATCTGAAATGGGTGTTTTGCCCGTCTGAGGTTATAATCCGGTACTTGGCATAAACATCAATGCTGTTGAACACATACGGATACGGAACGCCTTGCTGCGGAGTACTGGACCCTCCCGATACGCTGGTACTCGTATGGTTATGGGTGATAAAATCATACGGCAGCGTCTTTTCATGGTAGTTGGAAACTGTCCCGGTAGCATATACCGATAGTTTTGACGTCACGCCATACATCAGCCGCAAAGCCGCTACATTACGTAACAGATCGGCTTCTTTATACCCTTCATCAAATAGCCGCACACCTATAGCCCCCTTTGGCACATTACTTGCCGGCTCTGCTACCGGAAAAAGCTCCTGCGCCTTGATCGAAAGGGAGAAAACAATAAACAACAGCAGGGTACAGGCTTTTTTCATATAAATTGTGGTAAGTAAATTTAGGGAATATTATGAGTTATATGTAACTTTACTATACAGATACAGTCTGATTATAGCTTATATCTTGAAAAAACTGGTTGCCATATTCGCCTTGGTGGGCATATTGTTACAATCCTTTAGCCAGGTTGTAATAGTGGCACAGTATTATGCCAACAAAGACTACATCGCCAAAAATCTTTGTGAGAACAGGGCTAAACCCATGATGCATTGTGATGGTAAATGCTGCCTGAAAAAGAAACTGGCTAAAGAAGGTAAAGACCAGGCGCCTAATTCGCAAAATCAAAAAAGTGAGCAGGTCGTAAACTTGTTCTATTCAGATACCAAATTTGAATTAAAGCATTTTACCCCCCTCAAAGTTTCAAACAAGTATTTCAGTTATAACGACCTCGCAACATCTTCTTTCCACCATTCCGTTTTCCATCCACCTACCGTTTAATGTTTTTATTGACTGTATAGGCGATCATCCCAACAGGTGATTTGCTCATTATGCATTTTATCTTAAAAACATTGATCATGAAATTTCTAAGAATACTCCTGCCGCTTATTGGCGGTTTCATTTTCACCTGTAGTTATGCACAGGATAATGAGGGCCAGGGAATAAAAATTGCAAATACAGAAAATGCTTCCGCGTGCAATGGCACTTGCTGCTGCGATGGAAACAGTCAGGCTCCATTGGGAGTAATGACCGACCATATCCATAACAAAGGGCAATGGATGCTTACCTATACCTACATGAATACCATGTTTCAGGGCAACAACATTGGCGCGGATAAAGTAAACGACAATACGGTTTACAAAAACTACATGATGGCCCCCGAAAACATGAGCATGCAAATGCACATGGTCATGGCAATGTATGGTGTTACAGATAGGCTTACGGTCATGGCAATGGGCGGTTACATGAGCAACAATATGAACATGAACATGGACTCCAAGGGGGGGTATATGTTTATGAATGGCTCTTGGATGTATATGCCCGCTGGTACAAACATGGGCATGCAAACCTCATCTTCCGGCATTACAGACACAAAAGTATCTGCGCTCTATAACTTTTCCGGTATCGCGGCTCAGCGCATCATTGGTAGTATTGGCATCAGTCTGCCTACCGGCAGCATAAAAGAGACAGGCACTACCATTCTTGGCGAAAACCAACGCCTGGCATACGATATGCAAACAGGCACAGGTTCGTTCAGCATAGACCCGGATATTACTTATGCGCGCAAATATGGCTTGTTCTATTGGGGTGCCGATGCTGGCGCCGATGTGAAGCTCAACTATAATTCATTAGGGTATAAAGATGGCAATATGTATCATGCTACGGCATGGGCAGGGTACCAGTTTTTGCCCTTTTTAAGCGGCACATTCCGGGTCGAAGATGTGCATACAGATAAAGTATCAGGATATGACCAGGCTGTAGATAACCAGTTCTATCAGGAGAATGATCCCACATCCCGTACTGCCAATTACGGCGGCACATGGATGAATGTATACCTGGGCCTCAACTTTCATATAATGAAACCGGTACTGGAGCACTTTCGTATAATGGCAGAGTACGGCATGCCGGTTTATCAGAACCTGAATGGTACACAGATGTCCTTAAAGTCAAACCTGCTCGCAGGTTTGCAATATTCATTTTAAAGAACTTCAAAACACATGATGTCCCACACCTCAAAGGTGTGGGATAGCTAACCGGTAATTTTTTCTTTTAAACATTCTTAATCAAAAAAATATGAAAAAGCACACGGCAATACGCCTTTTAATAATAATGATTACAATATTTACTCTTTCTCTCAGCATTACTTCATGCAAGAAAAAGAATAACACACCTTCTATGGGGACGTTTTATTTCCATTTACATACCAATATTGACACTAATGAAGTGGATAATACTACTGCATTTTATCGGGATTCCAGTGGCAGGCATATCGGTTTGTCGGCCGCTCAATTCTATATTTCAAATATTATAGTCCACAATGTTAATGGCAGCAGTTATACTATTCCCAATGCGATTGTATTAAAAAACATAGATAGTGAACAATATTTAATTGGGCAGGCACCTATCGGCACTTATGATTATGTTACATTTAGTGTTGGATTAGATGCGGCAACAAATGCACTTCAGCCATCAGATTTTACAACCACTGGCTATATTCCCAATACAGCTATGTGGTTTGGGAGTACTACTCAAGGATATATGTTCCTGAAAGTACAAGGTTTTGCAGATACTACTGCAAACCAAAGCGGTGCAAACCCAATGCATTTTTCCTATGAGATCGGATCGGGGGGGAACCTCAAGACAGTAACAATGCCTACGCGTGGGGTAGGAAGTTACGCATCTTATGCTCCTTACATACTTACAGCCAATGGCATTAATTATATCCACCTTATTTGTGATTATGGTAAGTTGCTTTCTGTTGTGAACTTTAATGCGCAACCTCCTTTATACGCAGGTAACGAGGATACAACAGATACTTATACTATTAACCAGATTCTGGCTATGCAAATAGCGAATCATATTCCGAATATGTTCCATTATGAGGAATAAAAAAAGTATTGCAATGATCATCACCATAGCCTTATTTGGTATTATGGTGATGATTTCTTGCACACATAAACCGGAGCAGGTAATCCCAAATGTGAGTTTCAGCAAAGATATAATTCCAATTTTCCAGGCAAGTTGTACGATAAATGGTAGTTGCCATCTGGGCGCCAATAACGTAAACGATCATGTAAATCTAGACAGTAGCATTGCGTATAATACTATTATTTCACAACATTTTGTGTCAACTGCTGATCCTGTTTCAAGTATATTGTACTCGGAAATAATTACAGGATACATGCCCAAAGCACCGTATAGTGCGTTATCGTCAAGTCAGGCAAATCTTATACTTGATTGGATAAAGCAGGGTGCCCGGAATAATTAGTAATAAACCGCTATCAATTATATTAAAAAGCAAGATTTGACAACTTTCTAAAAGTTGTCAAATCTAATGTACATAACAATATCAGGTTTTATTAACAGGTTAACGTTTGAATTACATTAACATTTTTGATAGCGGTGTATTATTAGGTTTCATACCCGCTGCAGGTATGCATCTGTTAATAAAAATGATCCTGAAAGGATCAAATGTCTATAGAAAAAAACGCACAACACATAATACGATGCTGAAGGCATCGCATGTTCTTCGGCTTAATGCCCGCATGCTTGATTCCTTAACTCGGGTTTATCCGGCACCTCAAAACCGGTACCCTATTTTCAATCCCCCATGTATCAAAAATTCATTATTTTCATTCCCACCTCCGGCCTTATTAATAAATGTACCGCCCAGCCCCAGTTCAGCGCCAAGGTAAATGCGCGCATCCATATTTACGTTCAGCGAATTTTGCCACATATACCCTGCAAGAAAATGATGTTGCACAAGTTCGGTAGTATTTAATCCATTGAGATTGGTAAGATAACTCGATTGTTTCCCGCTGCCAATCACAACTGATACCCCCGTAGCATACTTTATTTTTCCATCACTACCCGTAGGATATAATTTTATGCCCGGCATAGCATAGAGCATCGGGTCAGTTTTGCCGGTACTGTAGTTGCCGGTATTGTAGTCGTAGATCCTGTTTGTGTTAGCTACATTAAATGTAATGATGGCAGGGATATAAAATGCAAACACACCTCTTTTATCAAGCCTCCTTTCATAGCCGATACCCACACCAGGTCCATTCTCGGTAAATTGAAATGGCATTACACACAGTATATCCGGTTTGTAGTTTGGCTGTTTGCTATTGCCTGTACTATCTGGCTGCATCTGGGCATACCCCGATATACAAAAGCAGGTAAAAAATATGGTGATGAGTACTTTTCTCATTTCTATGATAAAGCCACATGGTAAACCTTTCCGCCGGTGCTGCCACAACTGCCGCTCATACTTGCTTCTACCTTTTTGAAGTCATTTTTGGGCATGAATTTCTTGCCCAGGAATTTTAATTTTACCATCCCCTTCACAGGTTCTTTGGGTGCTGCGCTAAATACATACTGGTCGCCCTTATAATTAAAGCAGGTGCCGGATGTGGTCACAGAATTATCTACCATAAGATCGGCCTGTAAATAGCGTACCGAAAACCCTGCGTTAAAAACAGCCTGCGCTATTTTATCAATATCTGCCTTCTTATTTTTTTTCAGAATTATTTTTCCTTCCGTATGTTCCAGGTTCATTTGCACATCCGCCACAAAATCCAGTTTCCGTATACTCATTTCAACGGTTCTGGAGCATTGTGAGCACGTAAGCCCGTTCACCCCTATATACACGGTTTCAAACTGTGCCTGCGATTTGAAAACAAAAAATAACAGAAACGCAATTATAGGGATGGCTTTAAAGTAAAATGTTTTCATACATTTAAAACTTGGTAACAATAATAAAATTACGCATTGTTGTGCAAATGAAATCATAAAGAACCCCGGGTATAACTTATAGTTAAAAAACGAGCCATAAAATAGTATTATCTTCATTCCTCGGTTTATTTATATAATATGCAAAATTTACCAACACCAATACTCGGCGAGATCACCGCATTTACCATCACATCTCCCGACTTGGTAAAATCGCTCGCGTTCTACCAGAAACTTGGTTATAAAGAAATATACCGTGCAGATTACCCCTTCCCTTGGGTACAGGTTAGCGATGGCGTGGTGCTGATTATGTTGCGGCAGGATCCCCAACCATACATTGCCCTCACCTATTATGTAAAAGTCATAGATGGTGTAGTAAAAAAACTGGAGAAGGCAGGGATTAAATTCGCCCAAAAACCAAAGCCAAAAGATATGGTGAAAAGATACCTTTTCACCTCTCCCGATAATATCAACATAAGCCTCGTAAACATCATTGATGGCTTTTACCAGCCCAAAGGCCCCGGTATGCTCTCCATGAAACCGGAAGATTATGCCAAACCTGAAAAATATGTCAATAAAACTTGCGGCCTGTATGGAGAATTTGCGCACCCGGTCAAAGATCTTGAACAATCATTGGAGTTCTGGAAATCGCTGGGCTTTATCGCTGTTTCCAGGTTCACAGCGCCATACCCATGGGCCATCATATCAGATGGGTTAAGCATTGTAGGCTTACACCAGTCAGCGCATTTTAGCAGCCCCACAATCACTTACTTCGCCGCTGATATGAGTGATAAAATAAGCAAGTTGAAAAAAAACGGCCTTACTGATTTTAAAGAAAACGGCCCCGGCATTGTGCTTACAACGCCTGAGAAACAGCACATCTTTTTGTACCAGTTAGGTTTGGTCGCACATAGTAAACCCGGAGAACTTCCAAAGCTTTCCCAGGTTACTATCGAAACGCCAAGGCTCATACTCAAAGAGCTGAACCCTGAAGTGGTAAGCACTATTTTCAATTCATACCCTAATGAGCAGGCAATGGAGCAGCTTGGCCTCAAGACCATTGAAGAGTTTAATATCGAAAAAAATAACTTTCACCAGGGCCTTACCACATACAGGTTGTCATTTAAGAAGTTCCTCATAATAAGCAAGGAAACAAACAAGGTTATTGGTAAATGCGGTTTCAATACCTGGTATCTCCAGCATGCCCGTGCCGAAATAGGCTATGCAATGGCCGATAATACGGTTAAGAATAAAGGCTTTATGACTGAGGCGGTTAAAGCGATGATTAAATATGGCTTTGAAGAAATGAAACTCAATCGTATTGAAGCTTTTATTGGTACGCAAAATGTCCCTTCATTAAAGATGATAAAAGGCCTGGGTTTCACCGAAGAGGGCACGCTCAGGTCTCATTATTTTAAGAATGGTAAAATGGAAGATTCTGTTTGCTTTTCGCTTCTTAAGCAGGAATATTGAGCATTTAAGGAATGATGATAAAGTAATACCCGGTTGGCATTTACTATGCTAAAAAAACACGGATGAAATGCCTCATAGAAGTTGTCTGTTTGTAGAAATCATCTTACAAGGCATGAATCGCATGCCAGGTATGCATCCCTGTTTTTTTTGTTCTTAAATGTTTGATAAGTATAAGTAGCACAGGAAAAATCGGTAAAAGAAAAAAATCAATACCAGATCAACACTATTTTTACGATTCCCCCGCTGTTGGTGTTCTCCAACAACAAACCCCATGCAGTCTAGATAACATCCCCCAGCGCTCATTCGACCCCACCCTCTCCAGCCTGCCCTGAGCCTGCCGAAGGGGAGAGGGCCGGGGAGAGGTCTTTTAAAAAAAGGTGCATGCACTATTTGACCATGGCACTAAATTTATTACGAATTTTACATTTAAGACGATAACACACAATTTTAAAAAATCATCCCTCATAACGGCAGAGATTAATAAAAAACAATTACCGAAAAGAAGCGGGATATTTTTGTGACATTTTTAAACGTTATCATATAGACTATCAATTACTTACGCGACATTAAAATTTTCTTGGAAAATGAGATATTTATTAAAGACCAAACCACAACAGGAGCTTCTGAAAAGGAGTACCTTTAAACATAAATTTTTCAAGCAGGATTTTTTTACCGTGGTAGAATATATGGCTTCAATGAAAAAAATAATACCGCTTTTATGTTTTGTACTCTTTCTTTTTTCATGTAAAAAACAAAGCACTGATCCGGAAAGTTTACCAAACAGTTATAGTGATCAGGCACTTGGCAAATCAGCCAACGATCTGCTCAGCGATGCAAAATATACTACCCTCAATATACAGATACAGTACATGCCCGGTTACGCACCAAACCCCACGGCAATAAGTAATTTTACGGCCTATATAAACAGCCTTTGCAACAAACCCGGTGGCGTGAATGTTACCCAGCAGCAGATCGCCGCAAATGGCGATACGCTTACCGTTGATAAGGTTGCCGTTATAGAAGCACAAAACCGCACCGCATATACAGCAGGCAATATTATTGCAATATATGTTTTGGTCACAGATGGTTATGATACTTCTGCCACCACCTTAGGGTTTGCATACCGCAATACTTCCATTTGCCTTTTCGGCAAAAATATATTTGACCATTCCGGTGGCTTTTTAGAAGTAACGCGCATAAGCCTCGAAACAAGTATTTTAGAGCATGAGTTTGGCCACATCCTTGGTCTTGTAAACCTGGGCACACCAATGGTAGTACCCCATCAGGATACAGCACATGGTAATCACTGCAATAATCCCGATTGCCTCATGTACTACGCCATTGACACCCACGATGCATTGCCCGGTCTTGCAAACAGAATTCCGGTATTAGATAGTAACTGCATAAAAGACCTGCGTGGTAATGGTGGCAAATAACTTAAACTAATTCAGATCTAACCCCAGGGTGAAACCGACACAAGGTCTCCCTTCATAGATCCAGGCATCATGGTATTTATCAAGCAGATAATCAGTCCCCAATGCTATCCCTACAGT
Organism: uncultured Bacteroidota bacterium; assembly: GCA_903882965.1. Classification (GTDB taxonomy): domain Bacteria; phylum Bacteroidota; class Bacteroidia; order Chitinophagales; family Chitinophagaceae; genus Nemorincola. The sequence continues at coordinate 9,908 of CAIRZD010000352.1, read as the reverse complement.
GAATTTTTCTATAGCTGCATTCACCGCCACCCCTGTTATTAAGATCATTCCCTCGTATTGGATATTAATGTTCGGTGTTTTTAGCGAATATTCGTCAACTAATGTATTTCCGATCCCAGCAAATAAACCGGCGCTGTAGCCTATATGCTTTACCGTCTGTTTATATATATTCAGCGGGGTACGTTTATAATTCACTTTGTAATCATCTATTCGGTAACCCGCAAACACTGCGCCGTTAAAATTTGTGGTTAGTTGGTTTGGCAAGCTATATTCAGCAGGCCTGTATTTCAACGGTATGGTCATTACATCTATATCGAAAGATGGTCTGTAAAAATTATGAGAAACCTTATTGTCTTTAAACTTTTTCTGAAGTGAGCTGTAATTCACCCTTTGTTTTGTAAGAATAGCTGTAGAATCTTTAAATTCTAAAACAGGAAATACAGCAATTGTATCTTCGTCAACTTTTAACACATAGACTTTGTTATGTGAAAATCGTTTGGTTTGGTATATCCCATCATTGAATTTGTGTTTTGAGTTTTCCTGTAACACAGTACAACTACTGAAAAGTAGTATGAGGCAGGTAAATGCAAGAAAATGCTTGAGTATATTAAATTTCATTTTAGAAGTATATATATGCTATAATAAAACAGTGCCAACTATAAAATATCATCTTTCCAAATCTTCTTGTTAATTTTGTGGTAACAATAAATAATAACCATGTCGCAAAGTAAGTTAATTACAATGGATGAGTTTACCATCCAGGAAACCAGGAAATTCCCACAGGCCACAGGCGATCTGTCTGCACTGTTAAGAGATATTGGTCTTGCAGGAAAGATAATCAATAAGCAAGTACGCAAGGCCGGGCTTGTGGATATATTAGGGAAACATGGTGCAACCAATGTTCAGGGAGAAGAACAAATGAAACTGGATATTTTTGCAAATGAAACATTAATAAATATTTTAAAAAATTGCACGGAGTGCGCAGGTATAGCATCAGAGGAAAATGATAATCATATTTCTTATGAAGACACATTTTCTGTTAATTCTAAATATGTTGTACTTTTTGATCCGTTGGATGGTTCGTCAAATATTGATGTTAATGCACCGATAGGTACAATTTTTGCCATTTATCGCCGTGTGAGTGAGTTGGGCAAATCATGTACTGAGGCAGATTTTCTCCAACCCGGCAACCGCCTTATGGCTGCAGGCTATGTAATATATGGGTCCAGCACGATGATGGTTTATGCTACAAAACTAGGCGTGAATGGATTTACCTTAGAGCCGTCAATCGGTGAATTCTGCTTATCACACCCAAATATGAAATGCCCTGAAAATGGCAAGATTTATTCGATTAATCAAGGTAACAGTGTTAAATATGATGATGGGATGCTGGGCTACTTGAGTTATTGCATGGAGAGCAATAAAGAGGATGGTCGGCCTTATTCGCAACGTTATATTGGTTCTATGGTTGCAGATATGCATCGTACCCTTATAAAAGGAGGTATATTTATTTATCCTGCGGATAAGAGCTCGCCGAAAGGCAAGCTACGCCTGCAATATGAATGTAACCCTATGGCATTTATTATAGAAGCCGCAGGCGGTAAAGCGGTTTGTGGCACCAAAAATATATTAGATATTATGCCTACTGAACTCCATCAACGTGTACCTATATTCATTGGATCCAAGAATATGGTGAATAAAGTAATGGAATTTGTAAAAGAGAAAGAAACGGTAGGCTGATTTTTGAAATATATGTTTTTGATTTTTTTACAACCGGCTATATGCCAGTTGTTTTTTTAACTAAGGCCAGTTGAAACGATAAGTATCTTCACTTACCTTTGGCAGCGATAATTAGATACTATGCTGCAATTTGAAAGGTTTACACTAGAGAATGGATTAAGGGTATTGGTGCATGAGGATAAAGCGACGCCTATGGCAGCTATGAATATACTCTATGATGTGGGCGCAAGGGATGAAGAAGCGCATCGTACAGGTTTTGCCCATTTGTTTGAGCACCTTATGTTTGGTGGTAGTATAAATATACCGGAATATGATGAGCCATTGCAAATGGCAGGGGGTGAGAATAACGCTTATACCACTAACGACATTACAAACTACTATATACAATTGCCCTTAAAAAACCTTGAAACGGCTTTTTGGTTAGAGAGTGATCGTATGCTATCACTGGCATTCAGCGAAAAAAGTCTTGATGTGCAGCGAAAGGTGGTAAGTGAAGAGTTTAAAGAGCATTACCTCAACAAACCCTATGGTGATGCATGGCATCTGCTGAGGGTATTGGCTTATAAAGTACATCCGTACCAATGGCCTACAATCGGTAAAGACTTGAAACAAATTGAAGACGCACAATTGGAAGATGTTAAGGCTTTTTTCTTCAAACATTATCGACCGGTGAATGCTGTAATGTGTGTTGCCGGGAATGTAACAGTGGCTCAAGTGAAAGAACTATCTCAAAAATGGTTTGGGAATATCCCTGCCGGAGAAAGGTATGAACGCCAACTTCCACAAGAGCCAATGCAGGATGTAGATCGCACACAGACTGTATTTGCTAATGTGCCACTGGACGCGCTATACAAAGCATGGCATATTACAGGCCGCCTCACCCCTGCTTATTATGCTACCGATCTTATAACTGAGGTCATGGGTAGTGGTTTTTCATCCCGGCTATACCAGCGGTTAGTAAAGGAGGAGCAACTATTCAGTAACATTAATTGTTATCATACAGGTAGCCTTGACCCAGGACTGATAGTAATAGAAGGGAAGGTAAGAGAAGGGAAAACTATTGAAGACGCAAATGAAGGTGTAGAAAAAGAGGTAAAAAGATTGATAGCTGAGCTGGTGAGCGATAGTGAACTGCAGAAAGCGAAAAATAAAATTGAGGCAATGATATCTTTTGAGGATGTCAGTCTGCTGAGCCGTGCAAATAACCTTGCTTTTTATGAACTTATGGGCGATGCCGCATTAATAAACAAAGAGTGGGAGCGCTATCAGGCGGTAACAACCAGCTATTTACAGGAAACTGCAAAAAATATTTTCAGGGAAGGAAATTGTAACACACTTTTTTATAAGAAACAGGTAGAACAAACTTCCTAGTTTAAATCTCATTTGCATTGGCAAATTTGGTCGGTAATTTTTAAAAAATATAATACTGAATGACGGGATTTACAGATGATGGTTTTGAAAACCGGATCACACAGCTCTTTGGAATTCGTTATCCGATAATACAGGCAGGAATGATATGGGCTTCCGGGTGGAAGCTGGCTTCCGCAGTTAGTAATGCAGGTGGACTGGGTATTATAGGTGCAGGAAGTATGTATCCCGATGTGCTTAGGGAGCACATACAAAAATGCAAACAGGCAACAGATAAGCCTTTCGCCGTGAATCTCCCGTTGCTATACCCTGCAATAGAAAAACATATCGAAATTATTATTGAGGAGAAAGTACCTATCGTATTCACATCTGCCGGGAATCCGAAAACATGGACCTCTAAATTAAAGGAGCATGGTATTGTAGTAACGCATGTTGTATCAAGTGCGAAATTTGCAAAAAAATGCCAGGATGCGGGGGTAGATGCAGTAGTAGCTGAGGGATTTGAAGCAGGGGGGCATAATGGAAGAGAGGAAACAACTACATTATGCCTTATCCCGGCGGTAAGGGAAGCAATCAGTATCCCTCTGATAGCTGCCGGAGGTATTGCTACCGGCAGGGCTATGTTTGCTATGATGGCTCTGGGCGCTGAAGCTGTGCAAATGGGTAGCAGGTTTGTATGTACCGATGAAGCATCAAGCCACATGGCGTTTAAAGAAGCTGTAATAGCAGCAAACGAAGGAGATACGGCACTTGCATTAAAAAAATTGACCCCTGTAAGACTGATAAAAAATCCATTTTATCAAAGAGTGCAAGATGCCGAGAATAAATGCGTGCCTGTTGCCGAACTAGAAAAAATACTAGGTAATTCCCGAGCAAAAAAAGGCATGTTTGAGGGAGATCTTCAGGAAGGAGAGTTGGAAATAGGCCAGATCAGTAGTATTATTAAAGAAATTATACCTGCGCAAATAGTAGTAAATGATATATGGGCTGAGTTTGTAAAAACGGCCAAAGACCCATTCTGGGTTTTATAATTTGTATAGCCGCCAACCAAATTCCTTAAATGAACTGTCTTTTACAGATAGATGCTTCTTTATGTAAAATAAGGAATTTGTTTTATTTAGGCTAAAAGTACAATAAAATCAGTCATATTTTAATAATAAAGATAAATGGTTTTGTGTAACTTTGATATATTTGTATTGTATTTTTATACTCACCTCATAAAGTGGGTGTAATTAACCATTGTGTGTTTTATGAAAAAAATATTACTTTTTATAGTTGTTATATTATTTACCAACTCCTTATCGGCCCAGCTACCTTTTGCCGGAGCTCCTGCTCAGCTTACAGCTTGGTATCCGTTTTGTGACAATTCTAATGACATAAGTGGAAATGGTTACAGTCTTACCAGTACTTTAGTAACAGCGACAACGGATAGATTTGGAAATGCTAATACAGCGTTTCTGTTTAATGGGACATCCAGTTCAATGAATTTCGGGGCTCCTTTTTTTGGCGGTGCTGCTTTTCTTGCGAGTGATTTTAGTTATTCTTGTTGGATCAATCCTTCTGTAGCCCAGGCTTCAATAATCTGGTATAATGGCGATCCTGCTACAGATGGTTATGGGATATACATGAATAACGGCACACTTGGCACTCCGGGTAATAATGTTGATGTTGTTTTTGGGGGAGGTATGGGCTTGTTTCTTAGCTCCCCAATTACGCTAAATGCATGGCACCACTTGTTATTGACCCGCAATGGTAATGCCTACCAGTTTTACATTGATGGAACCGAAGTTGGCTTTTTTGTCGGGATCCCTACTTTCAATTTACCTACCGGCCAATTCACTGTGGGCGATGATTATACTACCGGTTTAAGTTTATTTAACGGGAAAATTGATGATATTGCGGTATACAGTGTACTGCTCACAGGACCACAAATTACGGAGCTTAATAATTTTATTCCTGACGTTGATTCATTTAGTTTAGGTAATGACACAACTATTTGTACACAGACCTTAACATTGATGCCTGATCTGGCTTATGATACGACCTTCAGATTTGCATGGAGTAACGGGAATGATTCTGATCATGCGATTACTATTACACCTGCCGGTAGCCCGGGTTCTAACTATACACTAACTATTTCAAAGCCATATGGATGTAGCTATTCAGCCGCTATCAATGTAAAACATTTGTCAGTAACAGTAAATATTGGCCCACGCGATACTACTTTTTGTGTTGCCGGGAACCAAGTTGTATTGAATCCTTCCCCGGTTGCGGGTGAAACCTTTTTATGGAATGATGGTGAGACAACAGGATCAATATCCGTAAGCGCAGCCGGGACGTACTGGGTTGTTGTTGATAGTGCTGATGGTTGTACAGGCACTGATTCTACTACTATTGCGATACAGGCATTGGTTGCTGTAAGTCTTGGTAATGATACTGCAACCTGCGATGGATCTCCGGTTGTGCTGCACTCTAACCTCCTTTCGGGCGGTATATCAGGTGTAACAACAAAGTACACATGGGGATGGGATATTACATCTCCTCCATTAGGAGGTATCACAAACACCCAGACTTATACGGTTACTGTTTCAGGGACTTACTGGGTTGCAGATACGGTTGGGAAATGTTTTGGTGTTGATACCGTTAAAGTGGGGATAGTGTATGATACACTCAAGTTATTTAACCCCGATACTGCTATTTGTACAGGCATGTCGGTACAGGTAAGAGCATACGGTAGTCCTTTTGCTACAAATTTATGGTCGCCAACGGTGGGTATATCATCTGCTTTGAGTGTTAATCCTTTTATCACACCCGATACTTCTTCATGGTATAAGGTTACCGCTTCATTGCAGGGATGTAACAAAAGTGATTCATTTTATATTGATGTTCAGCAAAAGCCCAAAGTTTACCTTGGAGGTAACAGATCTGTATGCAAGGGCGATACAATACATATAAATGCGATAGTGACCCCTTCCTGGTATACCCATTACATCTATAATTGGTCTCCGGGAACAAGTTTAGATAATTCGGGGACTACTGTTGGTGATTCTGTTGTATCAACAGTTGTATTTACAGCCGGTGATTCCACCGACCTGATAATAATTGTAAAAACACCGGCAGACAATGGTACTACTTTATTATGCCGTGCAGTGGATTCGGCTGAAATAATGGTACACACACCTCACCCGACAGCGCTAAGAGATACTGCTATTTGCCCGGGTGATTCACTTACTTTAAATCCAAACCCGGTGAGGGGAGATACTTATGCGTGGCATACAGGTGTTTATTTAAGTGATTCAAATGCAGTACAGCCGGTTGTAAAGCCAATCACTACTACATTGTATTGGACCCAGAGTACGGATCAGTTTGGATGCCATGATACAATGTTTGAGAATATTGCTGTATACCCGGGTGCGGTTATTAATCTTGGCGACTCTGTAACATTATATCCCGGTGAGCGTTACCAGATATCACCGCAAACCAATTGTGTATATTTTTCATGGCAGCCACCATTAGGCCTAAGTGATACAGCGATAGCTAACCCTATTGCTTCACCAGCCGTGAACACTAAATATATAGTGAGAGCTACTACTGAATGGGGTTGTTTTGTTACAGACTCTATTAATATCAATGTTGATCCATCATCAATAGTTGCTGTGCCTAATGCATTCACCCCGGGTACCAACGTTAACAACATTTTGTACGTACTAAAAAGAGGCATTGCTACAGTAAAATATTTCCGTATTTTCAATCGGTGGGGTAATAAAGTATTTGAAAGCAATAACATTAACATTGGTTGGGATGGTACTTACAATGGTAAGCCGCAGCCCTTTGATGTTTATGTCTATGATCTTCAGGCAGTAACTAATGATGGAGTTATTTTCCAAAAAACCGGGAATGTAACGTTGATCAGATAAAGGAGTCAGTTTTATGTGTGCTATTTATTTCTATGAAAAAATGTTTAGGCATAATATTATTAATGGTTACCTGCTATGTTGCCAGGTCTCAGTGCCTTACGAGTTCCCTGGTCATTAATACAGGCTATAATCCTATTACAGAATCAGCAATAACGGCCGGTACAAACGGCGGTACTCCGGTCATTGATCCACACTGGTATCTTACAGCAGTTTCTCCGGGCGTAGCCACTGCAATAGCGGCAACTCCAATACCGGGATTAATAGAGGTTGCTGTGGCAGGCAATGCAAATGTAATAACAAGAGTAGGTGCATGGGCCGCTAATCCGCCCGCAGATCCCGGAGGTTGGATAAGTTGTCTTAACTCAAATACCTATTATACTGCCGGTACCGGGACTATTCCGTATAATATGACATTAGGAAGAAAATTCAGAATGTGTACGGATGATAGTATCAAGATCACTTTTTATGTTGCCGATGATAATTATGTAGCGTCCTCTAATATTGATGGTACTCCACTTGGATTTTCTCAGCCGGCAATTGCATCAACCACCGTTTATTCCACTTATGCTTTTTATACCAAGACCGTATTTTTGACTGCCGGCACACATACCTTGAATTTTATCGTTGCTGATTATGATGATGCCACTACTGATGGCTCTAATCCTACAGGTCTTGATCTTTATGGAACCGTTGCTTCGGCTTCCGGGTTGAATTCTTTGGTATCTGAAAGCTACGCCAGTTGCATTAGTTATGTGTGCGGAAGCACCTGCAACGTGCTTACTATGCCAGATTCATTACACCTTTGTATAGGCCTTTCAGATACATTAAAAGCGGTTATGAGCGGTATTGATTCTGTAGTAAGTTATGCCTGGACGCCGGCAACCGGGTTATCCAGTACTACAATACTGGATCCGGTAGTTACTCCTGTAACATCAGGCTGGTATCACCTTACTGTTGAATCCATAACGCCTTATAATCTTGTAGCAAACGGAGATTTCAGTGAGGGTAATACAGGCTTCACCAGTAGTTATACCTATGTTTCTTCCGGGGCTGGAGAACTTGTTCCCGAAAGCGTATATGCTATTGTCACAGATCCTTATCCTGCTCATCCGGCAGCATTTTCCTTTGGCGACCATACTACCGGCACAGGTAATATGATGGCAATAAACGGAGCTTCAACTCCCATTAGTGTATGGTGCGAAACAATTCCTGTAACACCTAATACCAACTACAATTTTTCTGCATGGGTTGCCAATTGGTCAAATGCAGATGTCGGGACCGGTGTTCCGGTACTTCAATTCATGATAAATGGTGTATTGATTGGTACACCTGATGCAATAACCGCGGCAGATGGAGTCTGGACCAATTTTTTCGCAACCTGGAACAGTGGAGTAAACACAGTAGCCAGCATTTGTATTTATGATGAGACCACTGCCGCAGATGGCAATGACTTTGCGCTTGACGATATTTCGTTTAATCAAATCTGCATTGCAGTTGATAGTGAATACGTGGCAGTAAAACTACCGGATACAACAACTACACATACGGATACCACAGTGTGTAAGAATTCTCTTGTCACATTAACAGCCGCGTCTGGCTATCTTTCCTATTTATGGAATACCGGTAGTACAGCTACCACGATAATAGTTACCTCGCCAGGCGTATACAGAGTATATGACAGTAGCTCTTGTGCTATATTGGTTGATACATTTAATATTGTTGCAAAAATTCCGGATACAACTTACGCACATACAGACACGGCGGTATGTGCCAATATCCCATCGGTTACATTAATAGCTCCGGCAGGCTACCTTACTTATTTATGGAATACCGGCAGTACTGTTTCTACTGTTGTAGTTAGTGCAACGGGTGCCTATTGGGTATATGACAGCAGTTCTTGTGCTATACTCATTGATACCTTTAATGTAACTTTCAAAGCATTACCTGTAGTGTCATTAGGTAACGATACTTCATTTTGCCAGGGCGATTCTGTAATACTTACATCTGTACAACCTGCCGGTAATACTTATTTGTGGAATACCGGAAGCACAGGAGATAGTATTCACGTAAGTGTTAGCGCTACATACTGGCTCACTGTTACCGGCAATGGCTGCAATGCTACTGATAGCATTCACATCCTCGTATCACCGATACCTTTAGTAAACCTTGGGCCTGATACTTCTGAATGTTCGGGACAGCCTGTTGTTTTAAAGTCATCATATACTTATACCGGTGCCACCTATTTATGGAGTAACGCTACAACAGGCGCCACTACAACAGTTACAGCAACCGGTACTTACTGGCTACAGGTAACAATTGCCGGTTGCCCCGGTGCGGATACGATAAATGTAACCATTGCATACGATACGTTCACTTTGTATACCCATGATACTACTATATGCAAAGGAGCTTCAGTACAGGTTTTGGCTACAGGCAACCCGGTTCAAACTTACCTCTGGACACCTACTGTTGGTATTCCTTCACCTAATAGTATTGGACCGTTTGTCACTCCTGATACTTCAGCTACCTATACCGTTACTGTTTATTATCCCGGGTGCCCTGATATCATTGATTCGGTTCGTATAAATGTACAACCTGTTCCGATCATATACTTAGGAGGTAACCGATCCGTATGCCAGTATGATACGATACACATCACCCCTTCTGTTACCCCACAATGGTATACCGGTTATATATATAGCTGGTCGCCGGCAATTTCATTAGATAACACAACTACATCTAGTGTAGTATTTACAGCCGGTGATAGTACAAAGATCATATTAACGGTAACCACTTCTGCTGGTTGCACAGGCGTTGATTCAGCAGAAATAATTGTACATTCTGATAGTTTTGTTCATTTTGATACAAGCTTGTACCTGTGTC
>CAIRZD010000351.1 GCA_903882965.1 uncultured Bacteroidota bacterium | reverse complement strand
TTTCTGCGGATGTCCTTGATGAAGTTTTCTGTGGACTGCTTTTTGTTTGATTCCATGTTTACATTTTTTGTTGGTTAACAATGGAAACACTATCTAAAGTTATGCTGTTTTTAGTCCACTTTATGCTGACGATTTACAGTTTTGGGCATAGAGGTGTGATGTTGCAAGTACACACACCATAAACATTAATAGGCGCATATAAAGGTGTTTTTTACTAACGAAATAAGCAATGTGGTGAAACAAACCAAACCAAGACCTATTATTTCCACTTCACCATTAACAGTAAGAACTTACCTATTGTTTTGGCAAGGCGGCCTGCATACATTTAATATACTGCACCACAGCTTTCGCGCTATCTGCCGGGTATGTTTTATCAAATCCACCCAGGCTGAATTTTACAATCTTCTTGGTGCTGAAATCATTAATGTTAGCATCAGTTAATGCGTAAAAAAGTGTTCTTATCCCCTCCGTCTTATCCTCTGAAAAATCATGGGTGATCTGAACGGTATCTACTGATAATTTTGTTTTGTCTTCAAATTCTACCACTAATGTTTTCTCTACTTTTTCTACCAAACTACCATCGGCACCTTTAGTATAAAAATTATCTACATTACCGGTTACCATCCTGAATATGATAAAGAAATTATCAAACGGCGCTTCCGGATTAGTGTTTACACTCCGCGCTATCCTGATTGACGGTAAATTACTTTCTGAGTATGGCGAAAAAAAATCGTATTGAGTCTTATCAGCCGAAACCTCTTTTTTAATCTCCTTGCAATAATCCTGTGCACTTGCGTTGTGCAGGAAAGCAAACATCAATACCAGATAGATTGATTTCATAACCATTTTATTTAAAAAAGCGGGCGTATTCCCAGTTTAAATATACAAAACCAATTCAAATGAAATAAGTTTATCGCGGATAATATTACAAATGATTATTTTGCAACCGGAATTTATAATATGAACAAAAAAATTGCGGCAACACTATATACATCTTCCTTTATTGGGCTAATGGCTATTATATGGTTTGTATTTAAGTCAGGCAAAGGCCTTGAGGCTACTGCCATGCCGGAAATTACAGAAACCAATTTATCTCAAACTGCAATTAGTGTATATCAGCATCCGCTGGCTATATTTATTCTGCAACTTATACTCATCATAGCCGCTTCCCAGATCTGTGCATGGTCGTTTAAAAAGATCGGCCAGCCGGCAGTTATGGGGGAGATAATAGCGGGTATTTTACTGGGGCCATCGCTTATAGGTACATTGCTTCCTGGCTTTAGCGCATTTGTTTTTCCGGCAGCATCCCTTGGCAATATACAGATGCTTAGCCAGGTGGGGTTGATACTTTTCATGTTCGTAATAGGTATGGAACTGGATATTACCTTACTTAAAAAAAGAGCCGGTGCCGCTATGTTCATCAGCTATTTCAGTATTATTATCCCGTTTGGTATGGGCATTGGATTGTCATATTTCCTGTACCGGCAATATGCGCCTGCCAATATCCCGTTCTTTGCCTTTTCGCTATTTATAGGTATTGCAATGAGTATTACCGCATTCCCTGTTTTAGCACGCATCATTCGGGAACGAGGCATCTCAAATACCCCAACGGGTGTGATGGCTATAACTGCAGCTGCTGTTGGTGATGTCACTGCGTGGTGCATGCTGGCATTTATAATAGCGGTTGTTAAAGCCGGTACACTAAGTTCCTCCTTATATACGATCATAGCTGCGGTAGTTTATATTGCTGTTATGTTTTTTATCATGAAGCCGGTGCTCCATAAAATTGCATTAAAGAGTAGTAAAAACTTATCAATGCAACGGCCTGTATTAGCTCTGATATTTGTGATGCTGCTACTTAGTGCATATTGCTGCGAGGTAATAGGAGTTCACGCATTATTCGGAGCGTTTTTAGCGGGGCTTATTATGCCTGATGAGTGGAATTTCAGGAAGGCACTTATAGACAAAATAGAAGATGTTGCACTTGTATTGCTGTTGCCATTATTTTTTGTATTTACAGGATTAAGGACACAGGTAGGTCTGCTTAATACAACATCACTATGGCTCACCTGCGGCGGGATAATACTGGTGGCAATTGCCGGAAAATTCGGAGGCAGCACCATTGCAGCCCGCATTACCGGGGAAGATGCAAAAGACAGCCTGTCGATAGGGGCGCTTATGAATACAAGGGGGCTGGTAGAATTAGTGGTACTGAATATTGGCTACGACCTGCATATACTCTCGCCACAAATATTTACAATGATGGTAATTATGGCGCTTGCAACCACGTTTATGACTAACCCGGCCCTAAATTTAATAAACAGGTTTTATAAAAAGTAATACTCTTCTTATAGTTTCACAACCTTCTTTGTTACAGATATACGCCCTGCTGTCAGCTTTATGAAATAAACTCCAGGTGTAGTAATTATAGTGTTGTAGCTATGTGTACCCGGGCTTTGTAATTCATTTTTAATTACCTGCTGTATTTCCTGCCCAACAACGTTGTAAATATTGATACTTACGTTTTCTGACGCATTTAGCTGGTATGTGATCAAGGCATTTTGCGTAACAGGGTTAGGATATATATCAAAACTATTTTCAGCTAAAGACACAGAAGGTATTTCAGTACTGGAATTAAGCGTAGTAAAAATAGTTGAAACAGTAAATCCGCTGGAGTCGGTAGCAGAGCAGATGCTTTGTACCTGGAATTCATATGCAGTTGAGGCAATTAGCCCGGAAACCGCAACTGATGTAGTAGCGGATGTAGTGTAAGCCCAGCCCGATGTACCGGTTGGGCGATATTGTATACTATAACCGGTTGCACCTGTAGCAGCAACCCAATTCAATAACGCAGAAGTCGCTGTGATACTTGTGGCCGATAATCCTGTAGGCATTGGGCACGTTAATGCAACTGTCGTAAAATCAGAAGAGCCGCTAAAACCACTGGTACCACTTGAACATACCACCTCAACCTGGAATTCATAGGTTGTACCCGGCGTAAGGCCGGAAATGGTAACCGAGTTAACTCCGGAAGTAGTAGTACTCCATGTAACAGTACCTGCCTGGCGATATTGTATATTATAACTAACGGCACCTGACACTGCAACCCAAGTGAGTGTAGCCGATGTAGTAGCAACAGTAGTAGTTGATAAACCTGTAGGAATAGAACATGCTGCGGCTAAAGTTGTGAAATTTGAAGATGAGCTGTATGTCCCGGAACTAGCAGAACAAGTTGTTTCCACCTGGAATTCATAAGTAGTAGCAGGTGTTAACCCCGAAATTGTAACTGAAGTGACTGATGAGGTAGTGGTACTCCAGGCAGAAGTGCCTACTTGCCTGTATTGAATAGTATAACTCACCGCACCGGTTACCGTAGTCCAGTTCAGCAATGCCGATGTAGCAGTGATCATTGTGGCAGACAAACCGGTAGGTGTGCCGCATGTAGCTGCAGTGCATGGGGCAATAGAAGTAAGCGTTCCTCCCAGCGCTGCATATTCCGCATAAAAAGCCTGGTAATAAATATTTGCAATTGTATCATTATGAATAATGAGTGTATTCTCATCATTTTTGGTATTGGCAGAGGAGGTCCAGTTATGAGAACCGGTCAGCACCAAAGGATCGGAACAGGCATTTGATGGGTCAACGATCACCATTTTATGATGATATACAAGCGAAGAGCTGGCATACGTTATCATACTTGTGCCCAAAGCGCCGGTGAGAATAGGGTAAGCAGCACCGGTGTTGCTATATTGGTCTACAATGCCGGCGGTGTATACGCCTGCGGTATGCCTTGTAGCAATAGCATTTGCATCTGAACTCATGGTAAAATCATACACCCCAAAGTACAGGTCTGTATTAGCTGAGTTGATGGATGATTGTATATGTGTGTCTGTGCCGTCAGATGGGCTGAAATAAAGCTCCACTAATTTACCACCTATATAGAATATATGCTGGCCCAGGTCTGTTTTATAAGGGCCGAATTTAGAAAGCGAAGCATTAGGCACAGCGCTAGTATCACCCCACATCATGTAGATCGGAAGGCGTCGTGTAGGGAA
>CAIRZD010000350.1 GCA_903882965.1 uncultured Bacteroidota bacterium | reverse complement strand
GTTTAATTCAGAATTATAATACCCCGGGGTTTTGACATTGTAAGTAGATGAGCAATGGCTAAGATTTTTTTGGTAAAAAATTCTAAATGAGTAAAGTGTATTATATATTAGTAGAAATCTAAAAAAATAAATGATTATGCGAATTTTATCTTTTATATCTTTTATACTTTTGGCGGGTACATGTAGTGTATTTGGACAGGTCAGGGATGAATATTTTCGCAGTTTGTTTATTGATGTAGATGGTAATCTCGGGCTTTTGAGCGAGCATATGAAATCTATACCATTTTCAACTAATTATACAGATGCGCTTAGCAATTCTTACCAAGGGAAGTTAAAATTTACCAAAGGATATTCGACCGGGGCCAGTGCAATAGTTGGTTATTATGTGGATAAAAAAAGAACTTTTGGTATATCAGCGGGCATTAATTATTATGCACAATATGGTAAGTTAGGGATGGATTCTTTTCATGTAGAATTCCAGTCTACAAATGTTTCAAATGGTACATTCAGACAAGTAATATCTACTGATCATCCAATCAGTGAATCAATACAATTGAAGAGTACAAGTATTCCAATAATGTTGTTGTACAAACGGCCGATCAACATGAACCTGTTTGTTACTGCGAGTGCAGGAATTGTATACAACCTCAATGTAAAGACGAACTATAACACCAATGCTAATTTTGATTACGAAGCGATATATAAGTTTGAAGGTAACGTACCTGTATATGATAACTCTATAATTCCGGGTAGTGGGGATGATATTATTACGAAAGCCTGGTATGATGCTTATCTTGCAAAGCATCCTAATGCGCTGCCTTTAAATGAATATTTTCAATCCAGAAATGACTCAGGATATGCAAAAGGATCTGTAGGACTGAATGAAAAAGCAAACAAATCTACCGGAACTGTAAAGTATCAAACAGGGTCGTTAGGTTATACAGCACAAGTTGCTGCTCATTACAGGTTAATGAAAAATGTTTATCTATCAGGTGGTCTTTATTATACGGCCCAATCATTCAAAAATACATCAAACAATAATTCATTGACGCTTACCAGCCAGAAGGTGCAAAGCAAGACGGGACAGGATCTTGGCGTGAATTATAATTCCTTATTAAATGAAGTGCAGACCCTTAGCGGAAGCAATTACGGCATAATGATAGGTGTAAGAGTATACATTAACAAGGCTGCATGGACCAATTCAGATCCGGATGCGATGCAGCGTGTAACGCCTGAAGGGCCAAGAGCTAAATAATCAGCGATCAAATACTTTTTATTTCCCCGCAAATATATTTGCGGGGATTTTTTTTCAAGGTGATATATCTGCCCTGATTTATCGGCTCGATTTTGTTGTCAGCCATTCATATTTCTAGCATATCTTGCCACAATGTCCCTATAAGAAAAGAATAATAGGTAGTTTCTTTTTTGCTTCATTTTTTGTGCTAATTTTCCTTAAAATATTTTTATGAAAAAAGTCGGTATTATAGGTTCAGGAGTAGTAGCAAGGTCATTGGGTAATGGTTTTCTGAAACATAATTATGAAGTTATGCTGAGTTCCCGTGATGTGGCTAAACTAGCGGATTGGAAAGAGAAAGGTGGCAGCCATGCGCACGTTGGTAGTTTTGAAGATGCGGCTAAGTTTGGAAAGATAGTTATACTAGCTGTAAAAGGGAATGCTGCTGCAAATGCTATAGAAGAGGCCGGCCCTCAAAACTTACAATGGAAAACTGTGATCGATACTACAAATCCGATCGCCGATGCGGCGCCTGAAAACGGAGTGCTGAAATATTTCACAAATAATGATGAATCCTTGTTGGAGCTCTTACAGACTCAATTTCCGGAGGTGCATTTTGTAAAGGCTTTCAACAGTGTTGGTAATGCTTTTATGGTAGATCCGGCATTTAAGGAAAAACCAACAATGTTTATTTGCGGGAATAATGATGCATCTAAAAAAGAGGTGCATCAAATCTTAGAAACATTCGGGTGGGAAGCGGAGGATATGGGCAAGGATACAGCTGCAAGAGCTATTGAGCCATTATGTATGTTATGGTGTATTCCCGGCATGCTTCGTGGGCAGTGGAGTCATGCTTTCCGGCTTATTAAGGGATAATATATGCCAAGTTAAGAGCATTGATTTATCGGGAGCAAGTATTGTAAATTTGTCTTTCTGCATTTCTTTTGCTGACATTAACTTCTTACTTTTAAATAAGCATTTTAAAGTCAAGCCGAATATGTCGTCTCCAATCATTACTATACGCCATTTGAGCAAGCAATATGGTGATAAGACCGTGTTGAATGATATAAGCCTGGATATTTATCCGGGCCAGATAATAGGGTATATAGGGCCCAATGGTGCAGGTAAATCTACTACGGTAAAAATACTCACTGGTATCATACAAGAGTATACAGGCGAAGTTGATGTATTTGGTAAAAGCCTGCGTGATAATATACTGGAAGTAAAAAGTAAAGTGGGTTATATACCTGAACTGGCGGAACTGTATGACTTGCTCACTCCACGAGAGTATCTCTCTTTTGTTGGGAAGCTGTATCATTTGCAGGATGATATTATTGAAGAGCGCTCACGCAAAATGCTTGATTCATTCAGCCTTCTTAATAATATTGACCAGCGGATGGATAGCTTGTCGAAGGGTATGAAGCAAAAAGTTTTAATTACAGCGGGGTTGTTACATAACCCCACGATTGTAATTATGGATGAGCCTTTATCCGGACTGGATGCAAATGCGGTGATACTGGTAAAGGAATTATTGCAGGCGCTAAAGCAGGAGGGCAAAACAATATTTTACTGCTCGCATATGATGGATGTAGTGGAGAAAGTATCAGACCGGATTGTACTTATCAACAATGGGCGCATTATTGCAGATGGGACAATTGAAGAGTTGAGGCAAAGTAGTGCTGATTCGTTGGAGCAAATTTTCTCCCGCCTTACATCCGGGGGAGACCAGGTGCAAAAGGCTGATGACCTTGCTGCTGCAATGAATGACAGGGGGTAATTGATATATTTGATAATTAGCTCATTAGCAGATTGATATCGTAATACGTGAATGGAAAATGATTATTAGCAGATAGGTTGAATATAATACTATGGGCATCTAAATAAAAAATGAACAAGCTATTTCTAAATATGGTGATGCTCCCATCGGCTTTATGGCGAAGCCTGGGAGCTGATATCGGACAGTTAAGAGCTATCCTTAATGTACGGCTTATTTTGGATGACCGTAAGCCAGTGGGTATAGGGCGCGGGCAAAAACAGAAGAAAGACCGCAAGTATACCAGCCTGTTCAATATCTTTATTTCCCTTGTGATGGGGGGCGTTTATATGCTCCCGCTGATCATTGTTACTGACAGGGTATTTTCTCTTACAATATTTTTTACCCTGTTGCTTGCGGTAATGACTTTAATGCTGATAACTGATTTCTCAAATGTTCTTTTTGATGCCCGGGATAAGTATATATTATTCCCGCGACCAGTTAATGACCGTACACTAGTGCTGGCGCGTATGCTGCATGTATTCATTTATTTGTTTCGCATTGTTTTACCTATGTCTTTACCGGGGTGGGTAGCATTAGGTTATTTTGATGGGTGGCGATCTGCGTTGCTTTTCCCGTTTATTTTAATATTGATGGTGTGTTTTGCCTTGTTTTTGGTTAACAGTATTTACCTGCTTGTATTAAATCTGGTGAAGGCTGAAAAGTTCAAGGACATTATCAATTACTTTCAGATAGTAGCTTCAGCGGTATTTTTCGCGAGCGTTTATTTATTACCCCGGTTATTTGATAATGAGCATCCACATGATTTCGATATTCTCAATTATCAGTGGGTGCGTTTTATTCCCTCCTATTGGCTTGCTGTATGCTGGTCGTGGATAGGTTTCCCTACTTCTCTTGCGGGCACTGCTTATTTGAGCGTATTGGCGGTGATTTTGCCCTTAGTGTGTGTATATGTTCTTGTGAGGTGGCTGGCGCCGGCATTTTCGCAGAAGATCAGCGGGATCGATGCGGTAGATGTTGGTGAGCATAGAATTGTGGGTATTGAAAAGCGTAAAACAGGGAATAGGTTTTATCAGAAAATTGCCTATACTTTTAACCGAAGTGATGATGCAAGGGCGGGCTTTATGATCGCATGGCTGCAAACATCGAGGAGCCGTTCATTCAGGATGCGTGTGTTTCCCACTTTTGCATATATCCCGGTATACTTTTTCTACATGTTAACACAGAATCATACATCATTTGCTTATGCGTTTAATCATTTAAGTTACCAGCCCAGGCATCTCTTGTTATTATACATGTCTTCATTTGTAATGATATCCGCGCTTAATTATCTGACCATGTCTGATCAGTATAAAGCGGCATGGATCTATTATGCTACGCCTGTAGAAAAACCGGGTAGAATTATGATAGGTGCATTCAAGGCAATCTGGGTTAAATATTTCCTTCCGTTTTTCATCATACTCTCAGTGTTTATTTTATATGTATGGGGGGTATCTGCAATAATGGATATCATATTGGCGATGGTAAATGTAACGTTATTTGTATCATGCATGGCACGTATCAGTTACCGGCATTTGCCCTTTTCTATTGCAGAGCAAATGAAGCAAGGTGGCAACAGGATAGTTAAATCCTTTATTGTAATGATCATTCCTTCAGCACTTGGTTTGGGGCATTACATGGCATTGCGATTTCATTTGTTGTGGCTCGAATTTATTTTCCTTGCCTTATCTTCGATATTACTGTGGCTGGTATGGGACAGCTATAGTAATACAAGCTGGGAAAATATGATGAAGGGGGAGGCAGAATAATCTGATTTCTATTCGCGAATTTGCTAATTTTACATGTTATACCAATATGTCTATGCTGAGAAATTTTTTGATTTTATTGTTTGCTTTTGCGACGTTAACTGCCTGTAAAAATAAAGGCCGTGATGCAAAAAATACAAAACCCATGATCGTTGATTCAATGGTGGAGAAAGATGTTCATACATTGTCTAATGCAGACCTGATAGAGATGCAGCATTTAGACCTGGATATTGAAGTGAATATGGAGAAAAAATACATCAGCGGTTCTGCTTTATGGAAAATACATAATAGAAACAAAGTAAATGAACTGAAGCTGGACACCTATGACCTCACAATAGATAGTGTGTTTGTAGATAATAAAAGTGTGACTTATAAGCTGGATTCACAAATAAAATTTCTTGGCAGCGCATTGCATATTCCTATAGGAGACAGCAGCAAATTTGTAAAAATTTATTACAAAACCGGCCCCAATGCGCGGGCCCTGCAATGGCTGGACCCGGACCAGACGCACGACAAGAGAAACCCATTTCTGTATACGCAATCTGAATCCATATATGCACGTTCGTGGATCCCTTGTGCAGATGGGCCCGGTATCAGATTTACTTATACCGCCCGTGTAACAGTGCCTGTGGGGCTTATGGCGCTGATGAGTGCAGAAAACCAATATGAAAAAAGTGATAGCGGTGTATATCATTTTAAGATGGATATACCTATTCCTTCTTACCTGATGGCCCTGGCGGTAGGGGATATCACTTTTAAAAGCATAGATGAACGTACCGGAGTATTTGCAGAGCCCGGGATGATAGATAAAGCCCGCTGGGAATTTGAGAATGTAGGCAAGATGGTGAATAATGCAGAGCAGCTTTATGGCCCTTATCGCTGGGGAAGGTATGATGTATTAGTATTGCCACCAGGGTTCCCGATCGGTGGTATGGAAAACCCGCGACTTACTTTTTCAACTCCTACTATTATTGCGGGTGACCGTTCTTTGGTGAGCCTTATAGCTCATGAACTGGCGCACAGCTGGAGCGGGAATTTAGTAACCAATGCTACATGGGATGATTTTTGGCTTAATGAAGGGTTTACAAACTATTTTGAGCGCCGTATTACGGAGCAAATGCTGGGTAGCAGCTATTCGGATATGTTGTGGGAACTAGGGTATCAGGACCTGGTGGACAACGTAAATTCGCTGGGCCCTAAAAGCAAGGATACGTGGCTGAAATTAGATCTTAAGGGCAGAGACCCAGACGATGGACTTACAGATATACCATACGAAAAAGGTTCTCATTTTTTAAAGTTGATAGAAATAAGTGCAGGCAGGGATAGATTTGACAGGTTTCTGAAACGTTATTTTGATGATCACGCTTTTAAGACCATTACTACAGAAGCGTTTCTTACTTACCTGGATACAGGATTGATAAAAGATGACACTACACTCAGGAAAAAGTTGAATATTCGTGAGTGGGTGTATGGGCCTGGTATTCCTGCAAACTGTCCGAGAGTACCCCAGGAACGTTTTGGTAAAGTAGATGAAGAGCGTGATAAGTTTTTAAATGATGTGCCTCCATTGCAGTTATCAACTGTAAACTGGACCACGCATGAGTGGCTTCATTTTCTGCGCAAAATGCCGCCGGCTCTGTCACTCAATCAAATTAAAAGTTTAGACATAGCTTTTAATTTTACGAATACCGGTAATAGCGAGATTGCCGACCTGTGGTTCATTATGGCGGTTAGAGCTAACTACACATTTGCATACCCTGCAATGGAAAATTTCCTAAGCACAGTGGGGCGTCGCAAATTTCTTGAACCGCTATATGGTGAAATGATGAAGACGCCGCGGGGTACTGAGATTGCTAAAGTGTTCTATGCGAAATACAGAAAAAATTACCATCCGCTTGCCCAGGAAAGTCTTGATAAAATAGTACTGAAAAAATAATAACATTTAAAATTCGCATTAGCCATCCAATATTTTGGGTATATAAGCGCATTAAAATCACATGCTATTTTATGAGATTTTTTATTTAACTTGCAATAGGGACAGGCTATTGTACATCAAATCCATAATGGCAGCGTAATGAATTTGATAAAAAAAATAATTTATTATTTGGTTGTCAGGGGTGCAGCAACATTTATTATGCTGATCCTGCCTGTATTTGTATTTTCTCAAGTCAGACTCGAAAGAGAAAATGATAAGCCAAGGGTCTGTGAGGAAAAAGCAAAAGATGAAACCCGCTGGATGACTAAAAACCTATACTTAAGCGCAGACCAATATGATAAGGTCCAGACCCTTAATCTATATTACACATGCCTGATGGAAAGCCTAAATCATTTATCAGATAAAGAGGTAATAAACAAGAAAAAATCTGAGCTTTTAAAAAATAAGGATGCAGAATTCAAGGCTGTTCTTTCACAGGAACAATTTGAACAATATAAAAACCGTAAGGAGAAAAAAGTGGAGCCAAAGAAATCTCCTTTCTCCCTACATACATAGCAACATAAAGGAGTAAGAAAAATAGTCAATAAAAAATGCCGGGGATTTCCCGGCATTTTTTATTGACAAATCACAACTATCCGAAACTTTTTTGCCTGAATAGCGGCCATACCTTTGGTTAAGAACGACCAAAACACAAAAATATGGGGCTATTCAAACGTAGTAAAAATAATAACAAACCGTTACTGCGCCAAATTCT
>CAIRZD010000349.1 GCA_903882965.1 uncultured Bacteroidota bacterium | reverse complement strand
GTTGCCTTTGATTTGCCGATATTAAATATCTGGCCACCCGGACCGCCACCACCTCCGCCTGACATGCGGCGCATGATAAATATCCAAACCACTGCAAATAATACAATCATGATGACACCCTGGAACAATACACTCGAGAAAATACTGTTAGGTTGGGTATATTCAATTTGTACCTTTTCTGCTTCTGAAAATTCCTTTTCTGCTGCGGCAAGGTGCTGATTAAGCGTTTCATAGGATGCATCTGTAAAATAATACTGAGGGCCGGGGTTGGATGCGCCGCCTATAGCTCTTTGCGTTTGTATATTTTTGTAAAAATCGGGTCTTGCTTTAATAGCCTCAGCTTTAATAAATACATCTACTGTTATCAGGTCGCCGTTTTTTGAAACCTGGAGTTTCTCAACATCGTGATGCTTCAGCATATTAGTCTCGAAAGACTGATAACTTATTTGCTCGGCACTGCTACCATTAAAAAAGTACCCAACACCCAGCAATATCATAATAACTATAGCATAAAGCCACATTATATTGAATTTAGGCGGCTTTGAAGAGGGCTTCTTGCTTGATATTTTTCGTATGGGTTTTGGACTATCGGGTTTATCTTCCTTTACTACTTCCTTTTTTTCTTCAATTACGTCAATTAATACAGGAGTGCTGCATTTAGGGCATTTAAATTTTTTTCCGCGATATTTATCTTCAAAATCTCTTACATTACCACAAGAGGTGCAAATGGTTTTTATCATCGGTAAAAATTAAAATCTATTTAAAACGATTGGTTATTTCTGCTATATCGAAATTTCCACTCAAATCCTTGTTGTTGTTGTTCTGTTTGCCATTATTGAAGTTCTGTTTCCACGCGTTGTTATTATTGTTCTCGGTGGAACTCCAATAGTTGTTATTTGCAAAACCGCCAACTCCGATTAATAAAGGTGTTTAAATAAATACAAGGCGTCTTGCATCTATTGGAACTAACAGAATAATAATTTGAAAAAACAAACTACAAAATGTTTTACTCCTTTCAACTGCTTTTGCAAACAGTCCCTTTATCGCTTTTAAACAATAAATTGCTCACTCACTGCCACCATAGCAACAATGATTCTGGCACTATACATTTTGGCTTTTACCCCAACCTGTAATTTGTTTACCTATAGCATCCATTAACAAACTTAACTCTGCTTGTTTTTTTATAGGCATTATTTTCATATCCGAGCACAATCTTATTTCTAATTTCAGTAGTTCGAAATCGTCCATAAACGTATCTAAATGCTCTTTCTTGTTTGTGTTTTTGTTAGCTCTGTATATACTTCGTACCAATTGTAAAGCATCTCTTTTCATATCTTGACCAAGTGTATATTTGTATTCTTTTGAAAAATCTTTTGTACACTCAAATATTTTCAATATTAACCTATAAGTGTCTCTATAAACAGGTAAATCATAATATAGCGCAATTTTTAAAAAAATTCGACCGCTACGCGGTTATTTAAAATAGTTAAATTGATAAATAGTTAAAAAGCCCTCACAGCCCGAACACCGCATTTGGCGTACTTGGCGCGGCCGCTCTGTTGTACCCACGCGTAGTTATCACCATTGAGCTCGGGGTACTCGGTGTCCTCGGTGGAACTCCAATAGAGGTCATCTGCAAAACCGCCAACTCCGAACTGTATCAAATTAACATAAACTGAATTTAATTCTTCCTTTGAGGGCAAATGCCAATCACTATAACCATTTAATATTAACTCTTTACAAGCTGTATTAGCGGAGTTCCAATCCATTTTCCCTAGATCTGTGATTGCAGCTACTAAACCATGCCCATTTTCTTCAAAAACAACAAAACCACCATGCTTAAATTGTGAAACAACGCCTCTTGGCTTTACTTTATATCCAGTCATTTTGTCAATTTGTGAAAGTTCCTGCCAAGAAAATGTAGCAGCTTGTTGGCCTTTAGTTAAAAAGTTAATGGTTTTGCCCTCATTATTATAGTTTCTACTACTACTAAAATCATGTATTATACCTTCGCCATTGCCATTTGATTCATC
>CAIRZD010000348.1 GCA_903882965.1 uncultured Bacteroidota bacterium | reverse complement strand
CCACACAAGAAGGTAACTATGTGGGCACAGAAGCCATCAGCGCAATACCTTTTAGTGGTATCATACTTGCTCACAGCAATGAATCCGAATGGCAAACATTTAAGAACAACAAGAATAACGAAGCATTTCTAGACAGAATATGTGTGATTAAAGTTCCCTACTGTTTGAGAAAGACCGAAGAAGAGATGATCTATCAAAAAATGATCGACTCGTCAGACTTGTCTAATTCACCAATTGCACCAAAGACTCTGAGCATGCTGGCACAATTCAGTGTGTTGAGCAGAATCAAAGATCATACCAACTCAAACCTATGGTCTAAAATGCATGTCTACGACGGAGAGAATATCAAAGAAACAGATCCCAGAGCAAAGTCTATCCAAGAGTATCGAGACGAAGCCGGAGTTGACGAAGGCATGAATGGTATCTCAACTCGTTTTGCATTTAAAATTCTATCATCTGTGTTCAATTATGACAGTGATGAAGTCAGTGCGGATCCTGTACATCTAATGATGATATTAGAAAATACCATTCGTCGAGAACAGTTTCATCCAGATGTAGAAAAGAAATATCTTGGATTCATAAAAGACCATATGATTAACACTTATGCAGAGTTTATTGGCAATGAGGTACAAGTCGCGTATCTTGAGGCGTATGACGAGTTTGGTCAAAGTCAATTTGACAGGTATATTGAATATGCAGATCATTGGATGGAAGATGTGGATTTTAAAGATCCAGATACTGGTAACCTGTTTGACAGAGCAACGCTGAATAATGAGTTGGAAAAAATTGAGAAGGCTGCTGGTATTGCTAACCCCAAAGATTTTAGACATGAGGTAGTTAACTTTGTATTGAGACAACGCGCCAAAGATCCATCAGGAGTAAAATGGACTTCTTACGAAAAGCTCAAGAAGGTCATTGAAAAGAAGATGTTCGCAAGTGTTGAAGATCTATTGCCAGTGATCAGCTTTGGTACTAAGTCAGATAAAGATTCTGAAAAGAAGCATCATGAGTTTGTGGAACGAATGGTCAAAAAAGGGTACACACCAAAACAAGTCCGAAGGGTTACTGAATGGTTTATGCGTGTTAGAAAGGCTGGATAATGCTTGGAGACTTTAATGTCATTGACCGTAGAAAAAATCCCAAATCAAAAAGCTTGTCTAACAGACAACGGTTTATTGATCGCGCCAAAGAATCAATAAGAGAAGCTGCTAAAAAATCTTTAGGTGATAAAAGCATTAAGGATTATGACAGCGGGGAAACCGTGATTAATATACCCAGCGATGGGATAACTGAACCCAAGTTTAGGCATGACTCTGATTCTGGTAATTATGATTATGTTCTGCCGGGGAACGACGACTTGATGCCAGGTGATTCGATTGGTAAAAAGAAAGAAGGTGGATCTGGTGGTCGCGGTACCAAAGGAGCAGAAGAGGGAGAAGGTGAAGACACCTTCGAATTTGTTCTCACCACCGAAGAATTTTTAAATATCATATTTGATGATCTAGAGCTTCCAGATCTAATCAAACGCAGTGAAAAACAATTGCTAACTTCCAGTCCTAGAAGAGCAGGGCATAATAACCAAGGAAACCCATCCAATCTTAATATTGGAAAAACCGCGTTGGCTGGTTTGGGAAGAAGAATTGCATTGCGCACACCAAACGCTAGAAAAATCAAAGAGTTAGAAGAATTGCTTCTTACTATAAATGAAGAAGATACAGAGAAACGCGAAGAAATAACTAATAAAATCAATGAGTTAAAAAGAAAGATAGCAACGGTTAGCTATCTTGACAATGTTGATATGCGTTATAATAATTTTGTTCCTCAACTCAAACCACAAACACAAGCAGTTATGTTTTGCATGATGGACGTTTCGTTCTCCATGGGCGAAAGAGAGAAGATAATTGCCAAGAAGTTTTTCATATTATTGCATCTTTTTTTGAAAAGAAGGTATGAAAATATTGATGTGGTTTTTGTTAGACATCATGACCGAGCAATTGAATGTGACGAAGACACTTTCTTTAAAAGCAAAGAAGGTGGTGGTACTGTTGTTTCATCTGGGTATGCTTTGATTAAATCCATTATAGCTGATAGATATGATACTACTTCTTGGAACATTTATGTGGCACAAGCATCTGACGGAGACAACTAT
>CAIRZD010000347.1 GCA_903882965.1 uncultured Bacteroidota bacterium | reverse complement strand
TTATTACCCTATTTTTCTTACTGATTTTAATTGCCTGTAAGAAAGAAAATGGTGCTTCTGAATCCGTTAGTGATTTGAAGACAGTACTTGGTAAGAAAATATTTTTCGATACGAATTTATCGGAGCCTACAGGTCAGTCCTGCGCCAGTTGCCATGCACCTGCAGTAAGTTTCAGTGACCCTGAACATGATATAGTTTCGCCGGGTGCAGCAAGTGGACTTTTTGGAAACAGGAATGCACCTATGGTAACGTATATTAAGTATGTACCTGCTTTGCATTACGACAGTATAAAACAGGGCTATGTAGGTGGTTATTTCTGGGATGGCAGAGTGAATACGCTGGAAGAGCAGGCACAGAAGCCTTTTATGAACCCATTGGAAATGAATAATCCGTCGGTGGGTATTCTGATGAATAAAGTGCGCAATGCGGCTTACTATTCTTTATCTAAGTACATGACAAAAGTTTTACCAGGTTATTTATAAGATAGAATTGAACTAAAAAAGCATTGGTTAGATGTCTCAGTCCTAGTTTAAAGAAACTATTCGCCTTTCTTCCATGTTTTTTCAATTTAATAGGTTCAACATATAGATGAATATGAATGCCTGTTTTATATGCCCATATAAATGCAATACTGACCAAAGTTATTAGTTTATCTATTCTTTTCAAATCAGAAAGATGAGTATCTTCTACATTAAACCCATTAGTTTTAAAAGCCTTAAACATAGTTTCAATCTGCCATCTGTTTTTATAACTGGAAATGGCTTCCTCTTGTTTATTGAATGAAACAATAATCAGGTATTCATTGTTTTGAAGTTTCATGCCGGAAACATATACCAGATTATTGTCCAGAAATAACATTCTGGGATGATTGTATATTGTATAAAGCTTTTGTCCCTGTAGTATCCAACTCATTTTAAGTAGTTCCCCGTTAGGTTTTCCAAACCACATATTATCACGGATACGAATATGAAAAGGTAGTGAATTCAAACTTAGCCAGGAAAGCCATTTATCCCCGATGAACTCACGGTCTGCCACTACAGATGCAATACAATTCTTTCCAAATAATCTGATAAACCTTTCTATTAAATCAATACGCTCCAGTGAATTGGAGTTGCCTTTTTTGGGAAGCATCGTCCACATAACAGGCATTGCCATACCATCATAACATACACTTAGCATGAATATATTAATATCTGTTTTCCCAAATTTCCAGTTAGTCCTGTCTATGCTTAAAGTTAAGTCAGTTTGATGAGGCAATAACGAAAACAGAAACTTTGATATCAGGTCTTTATCAATCAGAAAGCCTGCAAAAAATCGCTGGATTCTACGATGGCGTGATGTAACCTTAGCTTCACTGTCCATCGCTTCTGCCAAACGTTCAAAACATACTGTTTTAACTTTACATATAGCAGTAATCATTAATACCAAACAATTGATTCTGGCTCGTTGCCAGTTAAGTTGTTCTTTTAAATTTGTTTCCAGTAAACTATATTTGCTCTCTGCCTTAGTAGTATTTGCCATTAGAAGTCGATGTGGTAATTTTCTTCTAACTATAATGCTATTAAGGCTTTGTTTATTGTCTATGAGTACTCTTTTAGGCTTATTTTAAATTTTGTCATGTACTAAAATCAGTGGTATTTAAATGGCAATATTTTAAACAGTGCTACAGGTCAGACTTACACAGCAAATACTGCAGGATTATATACAGTTTCCATTTCTAACAGCGTTGGATGTATTTCTAATAATTCAACATCTGTAAATGTTGTCATTTATTCTGCAGCTATTATTCCTGTTATTTATAGCAGCACAGGTTCAGATACGCTTTGTTCAGGAAGCAATATTATCTTATCCACCTCATTGCAGAACTCCTATCAATGGTATCAGAATGGTGTTG
>CAIRZD010000346.1 GCA_903882965.1 uncultured Bacteroidota bacterium | reverse complement strand
ATTGCCTCGTCAAAAGTCAAATCTACCGCAACCGTAATATCATACTTGTCCTGCTTCTTTTCAGCCTTCTTTGTTGGCGTTTTTTTCTTACCTGACATAAAAAAGGTAGTTGCTGTATGTTATAGCAACTACCCTCAAATTGCGCGGAGCAAAGCATAGCCTTGTGCGCAGGCTGCGACAAAGCATCTCAAGAAGTGCATTTTTATTCTATTTTTACAAAGCCAATTATTAAATAGCCATATCAAAAAAATGAAAAAAATTATATTGTATTTGATTATTGCATTGGTAACAGAGGGTTGTCAAGGATTAGTAATAAAAAAAAACATAAAAGATAATTATTATTTGGTTGCAGTTGACATGGATGAACAGTTAGCTATAGCACAGCCGTTTAGCGAATCGATGTATAATGAAATTATAACTGCTACTGTTTTTGCAGTAGGGTATAATGATAAATATCTAATTGCAAAACAACATCCATTTAAATTTCCAGATGAAAATAAGGCAATAACGAATTACTACATTATGCCATTTGTAAATGAAAATCTTTTACGCAGAGATCATGAAATAATTGGCCCGCTTACAAAAGATGAATTTGATAAAAAAAGAAAAGAGTTAAATATTGAAGATATTAAATTCACCATCGTTTATAAAAACCTGGAGTAGATAGAAATGTAAATTTTTGATCTAATTTCACAACCGATATGCCTAATCTCTACATAATAGCAGGTTGCAACGGCGCAGGCAAAACCACTGCCAGCTTTACAATTTTCCCCGAAATTCTCAATTGCAACCAATTTGTAAACGCAGATAATATCGCTTATGGCTTATCTCCCTTCAATACAGAAAGTGTAGCGATCGAAGCAGGCAAGATCATGTTGCAAAGAATTGAAGAGTTATTATTATCAGGTGAAGATTTTGCAATAGAAACTACACTCACCACCCGTAGTTATGTTACCATGATTCACAAAGCCCGGGCATCCGGGTATAAAGTATCCCTCATTTACATTTGGCTTAATTCTCCCCAATTAGCCATCCAGCGCGTTGCTGAAAGAGTAAGAAACGGCGGCCACAATATACCTACCGATGTTATAGAAAGAAGATATTTTAGAGGTATAAAGAATTTATTTGAACTGTTTATGCCTATATGTGATGTTTGGCTGGTAGCAGATAATTCTGATAATCAATTGACCCAAATAGCAATTAATAGTGGATTTGAGAATTTAATAGAAAATGAGGAACTTTGGCAAACAATCAATAAGTTGGCTTATGAATCTTGAACAGGAAAATATTGAATTGTCAAAGAAAATATTCGCGGGCTTAAAGCTGGCCTATCGTAAATTATATGAGAAAAGAGCCGCCAATAACGAGACGGTAATAATAAGCGTGAATGGCGAAATAAAGCGGGTTCCCGCCAAAGATCTATTAAAAGATTACATCAAAGAATAACCCCACTCGTCCTCGTTTGCAACGAGGATGCACCGGAATAGCGTCTGCGACGCCTGTAACAACTGTAACACCCAATTGGCGCAAGTGTTTTCCATTTGCTTATACCACAATACATCAACACTACTTCAACACTAAAAATATCACCCCACTCGTCCTCGTTTGCAACGAGGATGCACCGGAATAGCGTCTGCGACGCCTGTAACAACTGTAACACCCCATTCCGTCCTAGCCTAGTCTCCGCTTTTCGCGCGACTGGGCGAAATAAAACACGTTCCTGCAAAGGATTTACTACCTACTCTTTAACCACCTTCACAATACTCCGTACTCCATCTTTACCTGTCATTTCTAATATGTATACCCCTGTCGCAAAGTTTTTCATCGAAAGTTGATTGCTGCCTTGCGATAAAGTGCCTTGTTCTATGAATTCACTGGTAATACTGAATAGACTATAGCTGGTATTTTGCTTCACCCCGTTAATGTTCAGTATATCCATAGTCGGATTTGGATAAATATTTACAACAGGCACATTGCCTAGTGATGTAATACTTGTGGGAGTGCCAATAATATTCTCCACATTATTGGTCATTACTACCGCATTAGCATCAAAGTATATCCCCGCAGCATTGTCTATTTTAGTACCTGCTGCGAGCCCTGTTTTAGCCCGGATAGTATAGGTCACCATACCATCATAGTCATAATGCTGTGCGGTATCCAGTAAGTTGATATTTGGGAAATCAAATTTTACAATATTGTGCCCTCCTGATTTTAAGAATATAAGGTTCATGTACGCTGTAGCGCTGACTACTTTAAAGGTACTGATGTCCAGGTTATCAGATAATGTATCCATAACATGAATATTAAAAGCTGTGTCATTACCCGTATTTTCAAAAGAGATCATGTACTTTAATAAAGTGCCGGGCTCTATATTTCCAGCAGGGGTAACAGACTTATAATTAGGGTCCCATGACATATGGATAGTGTCGCAGATTATAACAATGTTATTGGAAGTATCTACATCACCGACAAATGGGTTTACCCTGGAAGTCGCATTTGCTGTATCCCCAAGTGTTAGAGTACCTACGGGACTAAACTCAAGTCCAACAATGCTTATAAATGTATTTGATGAAACACCACCTAAATTAAACGTTATGGAATTTCCGGAGGCAGTAAAAGAATATACGCCTGTATATGATACACTATCGAAATAATATTTCGGGCTATAATTGAGAGTAACTGTGGCAGGTGTTGCAATGCAGGAGGAATTGGTGATAAAGATTGCAGATCCAGCTCCATCTACTCCGGCCTTGAAAAAAGCTGATACTGCAAGATCAAATGAGTCTGTAGGATTACATACAAATCCGATACTAGGTTCATTGGTTGTTACACCAATCGTATCATATACAATGGTATCTCCTGCGCAACTGATACTATATCCGTATGGAGCTTTGATCAATTTAAATGCGTAAATAGTTCCTGTCGGTCCAAGAGCGGGGTAGGAAAATCCGCAGGTAGTAGTAATAGTATCAAGAAGCGTTCCGGCAGAATCAATTTCTAAAGTCGTTGGCTCCCCATATATATAGGTATCTCCCGAGTTAAACATACAATCCAGGTTTACATCATGGTATACAAAACATTGTACGCTATTACAGGTAAATTTCTGATTCATATGCATGGAATCAACAGCAATACCTCCGGCAGATAATACCAACTTCAGGGTATAAAGACCCGGGCTGGGATAATTATGGCCTGGTAGAAAATATGCCACACCTGCACTACCGGTACAAGAGACAGGCGCACTTTGGCTGGTGCCATCGCCAAAATAAGCCAAGATAGTATCTCCCGGCGTACATCCTGAAACCCACACCTGGAAGGTATCAACAGAACAAATGACCGGAGATGCGTTAGTGTAGCTGATAGTCTGTGCATTCGTTCTTGCAGGGAAGCATGCAATAACTAATAAAAGCATAGCCACTTGTAAAGAAAATATCCTTTTCATAAAGATGTTTTACACATTGACGTAGAAATTACAATAAATGTTAGTAATATCATTATATATAATTAAATTCCATTTTAAAATACGCCCCACTCGTCCTCGTTTGCAACGAGGATGCACCGGAATAGCGTCTGCGCCCCCATTGGCGCAAGTGTTTTTCACTTGTGTCTAAAATGCCGCAAGTCTTTTCGACCTTGCTCTATTAAAAGATTACATCAAAGAATAACTTTTAATATCCCCGGATTTTTCTTTATTTTTTTTAATAAAATTTAATTATGTTTGCAACATACTTGACTAATCAAGCATATTGCAAACATATGGGAATGGCAGAAAAATATCTAACACCAACGCATGAAGCTGGCCGCGATTTTATTATGCGCCAAATTTCAGGGAATGTCGTCATGCTTAACTTACTTCGGTTTCGAAAGATAGCAGACTACTCTGAAACACCATCAATAGCTCCTTCAACTCCTATTACCGGAGAAGAAGCTTATCAACTTTATGTAGATCACAGCATACCTCATTTAAGAAGATCAGGAAGTGAGATCATTTTCGAAGGTAAAGGCGGAAGCTTTCTAATTGGACCGGATAACGAATACTGGGATGCTGTTATCCTGGTTCGTCAGCCGAGCGTTAATAGTTTTTTAGCTTTTGAATCCAATCAGGAATACATGAAAGGCATCGGACATCGAATTGCCGCATTAGAAGATTCACGTCTCCTTCCATTGATAGAAGGCAACACTTTTAATGTTATATAAAATTCCATCTTATTCCCAAGCCTGAAAATAATGAATCAGTTGTTATTGGTGATGCAAAAGGTGGTGTAAAGCGTATTCTTGCCAAAGACTTATTAAAAGAGTACATCAAAGATTAGCCCAAAGCTCACAAGACTGATGAAATAACGCAACTAATTACAAATGCACATATTTTCGTATATTGCATT
>CAIRZD010000345.1 GCA_903882965.1 uncultured Bacteroidota bacterium | reverse complement strand
TTTCTGGCCGAAGTCCTTTTTCTCGCCATACCACATTGAGTCCCATCCGCGGATGATGCCCAACCTGTTACCTATAGGATTACATTTTTGACCCATTAGTTTGTATATTAAGCTTGAATATTTGCGTTTTCGTTTTCAGTTACTGCTGTAGTAGCGTTGCGGCTATCCACTATTAATGTGATGTGGTTGCTGCGTTTGCGCACACGGTAGGCACGGCCTTGTGGTGCTGGGCGCATCCGTTTCAATACGCGGCCACCATCAACAAATATGGTTTTAACAAACAGGTTGGCATCTGCCACATCCACACCTTCATTTTTTACTCTCCAGTTGGCAACAGCACTCAGCAACAGCTTTTCAAGCGGCACTGAAGGATGTTTGGTACTGAATTTCAATGTATTCAGCGCATTTTCCACTTCCATACCACGGATCAGATCCGCCAAAAGGCGCATCTTGCGGGGGGACGTTGGTAAATTTCGTAAGCGAGCTACAGCTTCCATCTTTTTGATTTTTTGATCAGTGTCCACTGTCTCCAATGGTACAACCAATAACTTTTTAACCTATTAACTTATTAACCTTTCTACTTTCTAACCGGCTACTATTGCTTAGTGCCGCTATGACCCTTGAAGTTGCGTGTTGGCGAAAACTCACCCAGCTTATGGCCCACCATATACTCAGTAACATATACCGGTATAAACTTGTTGCCATTGTGCACTGCGAAAGTCTGGCCTACGAAATCCGGCGTTATCGTGCTGCGGCGGCTCCAGGTCTTTATTACACCCTTCTTCGCTTTGCCTTCACTTACTGCCATAACCTTTTTGTCAAGGTTAGCATCTACATAAGGTCCTTTTTTTACTGAACGAGCCATTTCTTATTGACTTTATTTATTATTATGGTTACCCAATTAACTTTTTAACCGCTTAACTATTTCTTAAACTTCGATGACAGTTTCTTTCCGTCCCTGCGCTGAATGATCAGCTTATTCGACGCTTTATTTGTGTCACGTGTTATTTGTCCCTTAGCATACTTACCGCTGCGGCTACGTGGATGTCCACCTGATGAACGGCCTTCACCACCACCCATCGGGTGATCTACTGGGTTCATCGCTACCCCACGGTTACGTGGCTTGATACCTTTCCAGCGGTTGCGGCCTGCTTTACCCATCGACTGGAGCGCATGATCGCTGTTAGAAACTATACCTACAGTTGCCATGCACTTGCTCAGTACTTTACGAAGCTCGCCGCTTGGCATTTTCAATACACAATATTTTTCTTCCTTCGCGTTAAGCTGGCCATAAGTACCTGCCGAACGTGCAAGCGCACCACCCTTACCTGGTTGTAATTCTATATTGTGAACAACAGTACCAAGTGGCATATTCTTAAGCAAAAGAGCGTTTCCTACTTCAGGAGCTACATTCTCACCACTGATAATTGTAGTGCCTACCTGTAAGCCCTGAGGAGCAATGATGTAACGTTTCTCACCATCAGAATAATGTAAAAGCGCGATGAACGCGGTACGGTTAGGATCATATTCTATGCTCTTAACAGTAGCCTTGATATCACTCTTGTTACGCTTGAAATCCACTAAACGGTACTGGATCTTATTACCACCACCTATATAGCGCATCGCACGGCGGCCCTGAAAGTTACGGCCACCCGTTCCGCTCTGGTGCTCAAGAAGACTCTTCTCAGGCACATTAGTGGTAATTTCCGCGTAAGCGTTACCTATTCTCCAGCGTGTTCCGGCTGTTACCGGTTTGTATTTACGTAATGCCATTTTATTTTTTGATTTGTGATCAGTGATATTAGCACCAACCCTTTAACCATTTAACTTATTATTTTTACTCTTTACCTCCTCTCCATTGGAGAGGCCGGGAGAGGTCTTATACAAACAGATCAATAGTTTCACCGGCAGCAAGCGTAATGATTGCTTTCTTGTATGAAGGCTTACGACCTGCAAGTAATCCTGCTTTGGTAAAACGTGTCTTGCTTTTAGCAGGCACAACAACCGTATTTACATCCGCAACTTTCACTCCGTAAAACTCTTCTACAGCTTTCTTTATTTCCAGCTTGTTGGCTTGCTTGCCCACTACGAATGTGTAGCGGCCACTGCGCTCCATTTGGAGATTTACCTTTTCGGTGATCACCGGCCGTACCAACACTTCAGATAGTTTCATCGTTTTATTTTTTAATTAGCTGATGTGATTATTAGCTCATTAGCTAATGCCCCCATCAAGTTTATAATTTCATTTTTAAGAACTCTTCACCAATCAGCTAATAATCACATCAGCTAATCAGCTAATAATTAAGCAGCTGTTTCTTCAACTTCTGTTTCACTGAACATCTTTGCTGTTGCTTCGGTAAATATCACAACCTGTGTATTAGTAAGGTCATAAGTATTCATATCGCTCAACACAACAGTTTTATTGTTTGCCAGGTTACGGCCGCTCAGGTACACATTAGTATCATACTCAGGTACTACAAGCATTGTCTTCCAGTTGTCTCCACGCAATGCGTCAAGTATTGCTGTAAACTCCTTGGTCTTTGGCGCTTCCATTTTCAGGTCTTCGATCACCACGATCCTGTTCTCACGGGCTTTATGAACCAGTGCAGATATCTTGGCAAGATCTTTCACCTTACGGTTCAGCTTAAAAGCATAACCGTGTGGCAATGGCCCGTTCACAGTACCACCACCCTTATACAATGGGTTGCGGATATTACCTTTACGCGAGCCGCCGGTACCTTTCTGCTTATGTAGCTTCTTTGAAGAACCATGCACTTCTGCACGGGTCTTGGTCTTATGCGTACCCTGGCGCTGTGCTGCCAGATATTGTTTTACCGCGAGGTAGATACAATGATCGTTTGGCTCCACATTGAAAATATCATCCGGAAGTTCTACTGAACGACCTGTCTTTTCACCTTTAATATTTAAAACGTCAACTTGCATGACTATAATTAATTCTGAATTAAAACAATAGATCCATTATGGACTGGTACAGAACCGCTTATTAATATGTAGTTCTGTTCAGGGAATACTTTTACTACACGCAGGGCTTTGATCTTTACACGATCAGTTCCCATACGGCCACCCATGCGCATACCTTTAAATACACGGCTTGGATATGATGACCCACCGATAGAACCCGGTGCGCGCGAACGGTCATGCTGGCCATGGGTTGCTTCACCCACACCGCTAAATCCGTGGCGCCTTACAACTCCCTGGAAACCTTTACCCTTGGTGGTGCCGATAACGCTTACCTTTTCACCTTCGGTAAATATTTCGCAGGTGATCGCTTCACCTACTTGTTTATCAATGGAACAATTTCTGAGTTCTTTTACAACGCTCTTTGGAGTAGAGCCCGACTTTGCGAAGTGATTGATCATCGCCTTTGGTGTGTTCTTTTCCTTTGCTTCACCAAAAGCAATCTGCAGGGAGTCATAACCGTCGGTATCTACGGTCTTCTTTTGAGTAACCACACATGGTCCAGCTTCGATAATGGTACAAGCGGTCTGCTTGCCATTTGGCTCGAATATACTGGTCATACCGATTTTTTTACCAATAATACCTTTCATTATTATTATATTTTAGCCAAGCGCCCGGAGCCTTTGTGTGGGCCGGGATTAGCTGTTTTTTCAATTTTTTTAAAGAACTGCACTTTTAAACTTCAGAACACCTCCCTCTCCACTGGAAAGGGTCGGGGCGAGGCCTCATCATGCTTTTATTTCTACTTCTACACCACTTGGCAGATCTAACTTCGAAAGCGCATCAACTGTACGGGAAGAAGAAGTATAGATGTCCAGCAAGCGCTTGTGCGTGCAAAGCTGAAACTGCTCACGGCTCTTCTTGTTAACGTGCGGTGAACGCAATACTGTAAAGATCTTCTTCTCTGTAGGCAACGGAATAGGGCCTGTAACCACTGCTCCTGTATTGCGCACAGTCTTAACGATTTTATCCGCTGATTTGTCAACCAGGTTGTGGTCGTAAGATTTTAGCTTAATTCTGATACGCTGTGACATACTTTGATTAACTTTTTATATAAAGAGCTTTAAACTCCAAAACTTTATTCCTTACCCTGAGCCTGAGATACTTTTACAACCATCCCTAAAACCCTAAAAATTTGGGACTGCAAAGGTAATGAGTTGTTTTGATTCAGCAAACTTTTTTTAATAAATTTTTAATTCTTTTCCTGCTTGCCGCTAAAGTATTGCCAGTATTGGGATCAGCAACTTTTAGAGGGGGTGCAAAGATAGTATTTTCCATTGAAATTGATATATCTTAGGCAATATTGATCATGCTTTTTTCTTTAATCAGGCGAAAAATGAAAATAATCAGACTTGTTTTCCTTATTATTTTGCTGGCACAACACCTCTCTGCTCAAACCCGGGACGATATCTTTGGTAATGCGCCCGTAACATGGCTGGGGCTTGATCTTACTCATTTGAAATTCATAGAAAAAACCACGCAGGATAAAAATGCAGGTGTTATAACCAACGAGGAGCTACAGTCTGAATATTTCCAATCATGGAACAATCTGTTCTTCAAGGAACATAATAAATTCAACGTTGCCCGTGCTACACACCGCGATTTTGTGGGTTATGCAATGGAAGTAACTCAAAAAGAAAATGCCAGGTCAACCAGGATGTATATCACCGATAATGCACTTGAATATCAATTACTTACAGCCGATAGTATATCGAAATTTATTGACACATACGACTTTGGGCGAAAAAAAGGTATTGGACTGCTTTTCTTCGTGGAAGGTATGGATAAGCGCAAAAGAGAGGCATCTATGTGGGTCACCTTTGTAGACATGGGTAGTAAGAAAGTACTGCTAACCAAGCGAATGACAGGCCTGGCGGGCGGAGGAGGTTTCCGGAATTTCTGGGCACGGTCATTTTCTAATGTTCTATGGGACTTAGGGAAAGAATTCAACCGGTGATTTCTTCTCATGCCAATCCCAGGTTGTTCCCCGCCCGGTTGATTTACGGTTATCAGAACGCATAAATTTCCAAAGCAGCCCATTTGCTTACCGCATTTTTCATTTGTATCTTCGATAAGAATGAGCGCCCTTATTACCATAATGACCCTTTACAACATGCTTGATGCCAATATTGCCGCCAGCCACTTGGAAAGCGCCGGTATCGATTGTTGTGTGCAAGACCAGTATATTACCCAAAATAGACCGGAATCAATAGAAGCATATGGAGGTGTCAGGTTACAGGTCCGGGAAGAAGACACTGAACAAGCAGTCCGGGTATTGAAAGGCTATGGTTATTTTAAAGAAGAAGACGAAAAACAATCTGAATTTGCCGAATCTGTAGATAAACTAACAGATAAAATCCCGTTCCTGCACCAATATCCATTACAGGTAAAATTACTTGCTATCGCATTTCTGATCTTGGCAATTATCCTAATTGTTTTCATTTTAAAAAATCCGGCATAAAATATAAAAAACTAACTAGGCTTACCAAATCTCCAATGCCCTCCCATCTTCCTCCCTCAGATTTCATAATCCTGGAAACCTGATTAAAACACAGATAAACATTTAAAGAAATTAATTGCATTTTCCATCGCAATGAGTAATTTTACTATATGCGTAATTTCTTATTACTTGCCATTATTGTTCTTTTTGCTATTTCCACAAAGGCGCAACAGCAAAAAGGCCCATTGCTTAATGATAAATTCAAAGGCAACATTATGGTCGATGAGGCTAGTTACGCTACTACTTCATTGAGCCTGCAACATCCGCAATATGCCGATATGGGCACCTTTACCCTCGACGAGTTTTACCCCGGCACAAAATTTGAAAAGCCTGCCCACAACACCACTGTAGGTGACTGGACAGTACTCAAAGGTTCTGCCACTGATGACAACGCTACAGTAGTAGAGCTTGATGCACGTAAGGGTGGCCGCATAATGTATTTTTTACGCCTTAAAAACGGCAGTCTGCAGCAGTTGGATATGTCGCTTCACGAAATACCACCCGCATCAAAACATATATTGAAGAAACAATAAAATTACCTGCTATGGTAAGATTATTTATCATATCGATGTCTCTTATTTACGCCCTGGTAGCCAAAGGCCAGGAGATCCCTCCTTCCATTTCAAAAAAACTTTTAGACCTCCCAGGCACATACAAGGGGCGATTACCCTGCGCTGATTGCAGCGGTATAGAGACCTCATTGACCCTTCAGTGCGATTCGCTCTGCGACCATGGCAAATACATGCGTATTGACAAATACCTCAATACAAAAAACGGTGATCAAACCAATAAAATAAAGGGTTGGTGGGGGTTTGTGAATAATAAAAACAACACTATCGTAATTGCCTTGGATATAAACGATTCCACCAAAATGAGTTTTTATGAGGTTACCAAAAAAGGCGATCTCTCCCCGATAGATAAGAACCTCCAATCCACAGATGCTCAGGGCGATCTGGCCCTGAAAAAACTATAGTATATGGCAATAAAGAAAAAATGACTATTTTTAGACGCGAAATATATATCCATGGTATTAAGATCTATTCTGGCTTCAATTATTGTCTGCTTTACATTCCTTTCCGTGCACGGTCAATCCTCTGATCCTGCTGCAATTGCAACTGCCGGCACCCTCGGTGGCACTTATACCCGCAACACACCCTGCGTGGAATGCGAGAACACTATTATCAAACTTAAGCTAACCAGTGATGGCAAGACCGATGGTGGCACATACAACCTCACTAAAACAAATATGTATTACAATGCCACAAAAAAACTGGTATACAGAAGCGAAGGCAAGTGGTATTTGCTCAAAAACAATGTGCCCGGAGATAATACCACTATCATAGTGGTGGATATAAATTATGGTGATGAAGCCGAAACATACCCGCTATACCTGGTAAAGCCCGATGGTAGCCTTCTGGAACTTAACCAGCAAATTCTGGAAAAATACCCCCAGTATCTTTACAAAGACAAGAAAACTAACGAATTATATATAGCCAAGGAGCATGGCCGGCCGCTTGCGCTCAAAAAATCGTTACATTACAAAGACATAGACAAAGGCTTTGTAGATCCTACAGTAGATCACATCCTTAAAAAGCAATAAAAGGTCTTATTGTTCTACCCTACCTGGCAGTTATTAAAGCCATTTTAGCGGGTTTCGCCTGCGCAATAGTATATACTGCTTAATATTCATCCAGAAAGCCAGGATCATATACACAATGATCGGAGAACCCATTGTCAGAAAGGATATGTAGATGAACCATAACCGTATACGCGAAGTGGCCACACCCATACGCTCACCAATAGCAGAGCACACCCCGAATGCTTTCCATTCTATAAAGTCCTTTATGTGGTTTAGTTTGCGCATATGGTTTTTACAAAATTAAACAAGCATTTGATTATTACAACTTAAATGGCAATCATTATGCCAGATTTCAGGAATTAATAACAAACCCGGTTTCTTAAGAATAGTTGAACTTCTATAAACAAACATAACCCATACTTTTCAGAATGGGTTATGCACTTATAGGTTTTCGTTTTTAACTTTTACCTTAAGCAGTAACTTCCGCTGCCACATCCCTGCGTATCACATTCAGCGCACCACCTGCTTTGAACCATTCTATTTGCTGCTCATTATAAGTGTGGTTTACCTTTATTTCTTCCCTGCTGCCATCTTTATGGTTTAGCACCATAGTCAGCTGCTGGTCAGGCGCAAAGGTAGTCAGCCCGTTAATATCTATATTGTCATCTTCCTGTATCTTATCATAATCCTGTTTGTCGGCAAATGTGATGGCCAGCATACCTTGCTTCTTCAGGTTGGTCTCATGTATACGCGCAAAGCTCTTTACCAGTATAGCACGTACCCCCAGGTGGCGTGGCTCCATTGCAGCATGCTCACGGCTGCTGCCTTCGCCATAATTCTCATCGCCCACTACAATACTGCCTATGTTTTTGGCCTTGTATGCGCGCTGCACTTTCGGCACCTCATCATATTCACCGGTAAGCTGGTTCTTTACCTTATTCGACTCCATGTTGAATGCATTAATAGCACCGATCAGCATGTTGTTTGATATATTATCAAGGTGGCCACGGTATTTAAGCCATGGGCCAGCCATAGATATATGATCGGTAGTACACTTACCAAACGCTTTTATCAGCAATTTCAACCCGGTCATATCCTTGCCATCCCATGCGGCAAATGGAGCCAGCAATTGCAGGCGGTCGCTGGTAGGGCTAACTAGCACCTGCACCTTTGATCCGTCCACAGCTGGAGCATGGTAACCCGCATCCTTCACATCAAAACCCTTCGGAGGCATTTCATATCCTACAGGCTCATCCAGCTTCACATTTTCACCCTTGTCATTCTTGAGCGTATCTGTAAGTGGATTAAAAGACAAACTGCCCGCAATAGCAAGCGCGGTAACTATTTCAGGCGATGCTACAAACGCATGCGTAGATGATAACCCATCATTGCGTTTTGCAAAATTCCTGTTAAAAGAGGTAATGATCGTATTTTTCTTGGCAGGGTCGGCTACGTGGCGCGCCCACTGGCCTATACATGGCCCGCAGGCATTGGCAAGTACTATACCGCCCATTTTATCAAATGTAGCCAGCATACCATCGCGCTCTATCGTATAACGCACCATTTCTGAGCCGGGTGTTATCGTGAATTCGCTTTTTGCTTTCAGCCCCTTAGCCATAGCATCCTCAGCAATAAAAGCAGAGCGTGAAATGTCTTCATACGAAGAGTTGGTACAGGATCCTATCAGTGCCACTTCCACGGCATCAGGCCACCCATGCTCTTTTACCGCAGCCGCAAGTTGGCTGATGGGCGTTGCAAGGTCTGGAGTAAACGGCCCGTTCACATATGGTTCCAGGTCATTAAGGTTTATTTCTATCAGTTGGTCAAAGAATGCTTCAGGGTTATCATATACTTCCTTGTCTGCACGCAGGTCATTACTTACACCATTCGCAAGCTGGGCCACATCCGCACGGTTAGTGCCACGCAGGTAATCGCCCATTTTCTCGTCATAACCAAATACAGAGCAGGTTGCGCCTATTTCAGCACCCATGTTGCATATGGTA
Source organism: uncultured Bacteroidota bacterium (assembly GCA_903882965.1). Lineage (GTDB taxonomy): Bacteria > Bacteroidota > Bacteroidia > Chitinophagales > Chitinophagaceae > Nemorincola. The sequence continues at coordinate 7,711 of CAIRZD010000345.1, read as the reverse complement.
CCCTTGCCCGTACAGCTCAGGCTTTCTGCACCTTCACCAAAATATTCTACAATTGCGCCGGTGCCACCTTTTACAGTAAGTATACCCGCCACTTTCAGTATTATGTCTTTAGCAGATGTCCAGCCACTCATTTTACCGGTAAGCTTCACACCTATTACCTTAGGCATTTTCAACTCCCATGGCAGGCCGGCCATTACATCTACCGCATCTGCGCCACCTACACCTATCGCTACCATACCCAGGCCACCTGCGTTTGGAGTATGGCTATCTGTACCTATCATCATACCGCCTGGAAAAGCATAATTCTCCAGCACCACCTGGTGAATGATCCCTGCACCTGCGCGCCAAAAACCAATACCATATTTATTAGAGATCGAAGCAAGAAAATCATACACTTCTTTGTTCACATCAAGTGCTGTTGCCAGGTCCTGCACAGCCCCTGTTTTTGCCTGTATCAGGTGGTCACAATGTACTGTGCTCGGCACCGCTACCTTATCACGTCCGCAAGTGCTGAATTGCAGTAACGCCATCTGTGCAGTTGCATCTTGCATAGCTACACGGTCAGGCGAGAAGTTTACGTAGTCGTGCCCGCGGCTATATGCCTTTGCCGGCGCTTCGTAAGAATGTGCATACAGGATTTTTTCTGTAAGGGTAAGTGGGCGTCCCAATAATTTGCGGGCGGCGGCTACTTTACCTGGTAATTGTGCATAAAGTTTTTGAATAAGATCAATATCGAATGCCATTTTGGAAGGAATTTTACGTTTTAACGCTGCAAAATTATCGAAAATGAAAGAGAATCAGAAATTAAACTGCAACAATATACCAACTTGTCTGAATCACAGATTAAACAGATTTACAGAATTTGGTTTATTAGCTTTGTGCGTTTATTCTTCTTCATTGTTTTTCTTGTAAATTCTATATTTTCGCTTTACAATAACAGATGTTCCAAAATTGATAAGCAAGCCTACTTCAAATCTATATGCTTTTAAGTAATTTAATATTTGCGCGAGATGAACATCTTCTAATTGCGTTACAGCTTTTAACTCTACTAATACTTTTTCCGCTACTATAAAATCAGCCCTTCTGGTACCTATTTCATGTATATGCTCTTTATAATAGATCGGTTGTTCTACCTCTCTTGCATAATCCAGTTTTACTCGCTCAAATTCTAAAGCCAACGCTCTCTGATATATTACTTCCTGAAAACCGTTGCCAAGAAATTTATGCACCTCAAAAGCACATCCGATGATCTTTTCAGTTATATCACCATATTTCAAATTTTCAGCCATACATAAAAGTAATTATGATAAGGGTAAAGATAACGCGAGTTCCGTGTAATCCCTTAATCCCCTAAATCTGTGATTCAGACTAAATGCAAAAAAAGGTTGCCATCAGGCAACCTTTTTAATATTTATTACTTCACACCTCCCTCTCTTTCGGAGAGGGCCGGGGAGAGGTCTATGGGAATATTCCAAGCTCTTCATAAGCAACACCTACCTTGTCAATAGCTACTGTGAATGCTGCAGTACGCATACCCACATTGCCACCCAGGCGCAAAAGCGCTTCGCGGATCTCATGATAAGAACTGATCATTGTGTCCTCCAGTCCTGAATAAACCAGATCCACTTCATCAGGCCCATGCATGATAAGAGAGCGCTCTGTATCCGTAACCCTTTTACCCGTAAGGCTTTCCACTGTGCTCAGGATAGAACCGTTTTGGTTTTCACTAAAGCGTTTGTCCATACGGCCAAAACGTACGTGGCTAAGATTCTTCAACCACTCAAAATAAGATACGGTTACACCACCTGCGTTCAGGTACATATCAGGCACAATGATCACACCTTTCTGTCCCAGTATTTCATCAGCGTCCGGAGTAAGAGGCCCGTTAGCGCCCTCGCCTATTATCTTGGCCTGTATACGTGCTGCATTGCTGCCGTTGATTACATTTTCAAGTGCTGCAGGTATCAGGATGTCGCAAGGTTGCTCCAGTGTTTCAGCACTTACCTTGAAACTTGTAGCACCCGGATAGTTAAGCAATGATCCTGTCGATTTGCGGTGGTCCACCACATCATACAGGTTCAGTCCTTTTTCGTTGTAGATACCGCCTTCATATTCGGCAAGGCCCACAATGATAGCGCCATTATCATAGAAGAATTTAGCAGCGTGGAAACCCACATTACCTAATCCCTGTACTATTACCTTTTTGCCTTCTATACCTACCGACAAGCCTATTTTCTTCATGTCCTCAGCCACATTACATACTTCGCGCACACCATAGTATACGCCTAGTCCGGTAGCTTCTGTACGTCCGCGCACACCGCCCTGTGTTACAGGCTTCCCGGTCACGCAAGCCAGCGCATCCACTTCACCTGGTTTCAATGATGCATAAGTATCTACTATCCAGCTCATTTCGCGTGCGCCTGTTCCGTAATCTGGTGCAGGTACGTCTACGCCTGGGCCTATGAAGTTTTTCTTCACCAGCTCAGATGCATAACGGCGGGTTATTTTTTCCAGTTCAAATGAGGTATATTTCTTTGGGTTGATCTTGATACCACCCTTGGCGCCGCCAAATGGTACATTCACAATAGCGCATTTGTAGGTCATCAGTGATGCCAGTGCCATTACTTCATCCTGGTTCACATCCATGCTGTAGCGGATACCACCTTTACATGGAAGCTTGTGGTGCGAGTGCTGCACACGGTAGGCTTCAACAACTTTTACTTCGTTACCCCATTTTACCGGGAAATTCATTTTATAAATACTGTTGCAAGTTTTAATCTGGTCCAATAGTCCCTGGGGGGCTCCGGTAAATTTTGAAGCCTTATCAAAATAATGCGAAACGCTTTCTGAGAAGCTTAAAGTTTTAAGGTCAACTTTACTACTCTTATTTGCCATAAATTTTGTTTTGGTGAATAATGTTTTACTACAATCGGCAGGCAAACCTAAACGAAAAACCGGTGTAAGCAAATTTTGCGGTTTTCGTATTTTAACATAACTCCGGTTGAAAGATTAATAATTGGAGAATAAAAGGAACAGATTTTTTTCCGGGATTACAAAAAATCGATCAAAAAAAATGAAGTATAACGCGTAGAAGTTAACCCTGAAAGGGTAAGAGAAACCCTTTCAGGGTAGCGTTAATTTTTCTGACGGTCTTCGAGTTGTTTCAACCTTCTTTCAATCCAAAAAAGGAAGGAGAAAATAAGGAGGAGAATAATTGTAAGCACTGCCACCGAAACAAAAACTTTATGATTACTTAGCATAAAATTATTGCTGGTAGCCACAGATTCACCCTGTGCAAAAGTGCAGAGTGAAAGGAAAAATGAGATAAGGGTTAAAAAATATCTGGTCATAGTTCTTGCTTTTGTTTAATCAGTTCTAAACGCGTAAGGATAGAGAAAATCCAAAACCCCAGTAAAATCCAGCCGATGCTTGCAGGGTAAAAAAACATGCGCAGGCTGCTATCCAAATCGTATTTACTAAAGGCCGGGTTACCTCCGTTACCGGGGTGTAAAGAATCGGTAAGCCGCGGGATGATATAAATGAAAAGGGCGAAAATTACCAGTGAGAAAATGTTGTAAGCTGCGGCAATGCGCGCACGCTTAATTTCATCGGTAATTGAGCCGCGTAGTACCAGGTAGGCAAAATATATCATTACACCTACGGCGGCACCGTTTAGTTTGGGGTCGTTAACCCAGTAATGGCCCCAGGTATTTTTAGCCCATACCATGCCAGTGGCAAGGCCACAAATACCAAAAAGTAAAGCCGCAACAATTGACTGATGAGCGAACACATCATACAGCGAATTACCTTTGGTTAAATAAATAACGCTGCAAACAAGTGAAAAGAATACCAGTGCCGTCATTACAAACCACATGGGCACGTGGAAAAATGTGTTGCGGATAGATTCGTATAAAATTTCGCGGTAAGGGAATGCGAGGAACTGGTGTTTGTTATGGACCACTTCTACCGGGCCAGTTGTTGCATTAACGGTTGAGGAGGAATCTACTTTAGAGGCTTTAATTAATGTAACTCCCTCGCGCAATGCAAATGTTCCGTCAATGTCATCATTGCCAATAATATCGAAGTTATTGGTCTTTAGCGAGTCTTGTTGATTGGAGCCAATGCCGAATTTTACTTCGCCAGTATTTGCTGAAAGTATATTCAAATCTTTGGCCTGGAAATAGTCGTTGCCGGATTTAAACCAGAATTGAATTTTACCAACGCCGGGGTCTTTAAAATGGGTATGGTAACCGGAGATGGTAAAAGTGTAAATTGAATCAGGGGAGAAAGAAAGTGGCCCGATTTTAGAAATGCCTGGGCTTAATGGAACCATGTAGCTGCCTATTACAACATAAAAAAGCAGCACTGCACTTAACCACTTCCACCATTTAGTATATAACCAGTTCATTGTTTAATAGTTAGTCTTTCAGTCGCGCCAAATATATGGAAATAATATCAGCGCCAGCGTGGGTTGCACTATATTAAATGCCAATAACATCCAGATGTTTTTAACGGTTTCTTCAGTAAAGCCGGGCGAGGCTATTGCCGCTGCTGATAGCTTGGTTAGAAAGATAATGAGTGGAATAACCAACGGAAAGCCCAGCACAGCCATTAAGGTGGCGTTATTGCCTGCGCGTGATGCAATAGCGCTCATGGTGGTGAATAGAAAAGAATACCCGGTTCCGCCCAAAACAATAGTTATTAAAAATACCGGGTAATTAACAACCGGGTCGTTTACCATCAATGAAAAAATGCCGAAGGTAAGAAGAGATAAACCGAGCGTAAAAATGAAGTTGTAACACAGTTTAGCGAGTATTAAGGCCTGCGGGCTTATCAACCAGTAATAGTAAAAGAACCGGCCTTCGGGTTCGCGGAAAAAGGAGTTGGCTATGGCGTTTACAGAGCTGAACAGGATGATAAGCCAGAATAAAACGCTCCATACAACAGGACTAAGTTCCTGTATAGAGTTGTTGTATTGTAATGCAAAGTAGATAACGAGAACCGAAGAGAAAACATAAAGCAAAATACCGCCCAGCACATAGCGGTTTCGGAATTCAATAATGAGGTCTTTGACTAAAATGGATTTTACTGAGCTAAACAGGTTCACAGGGGCGAATATAGGACAGTTTGCAGTTTTCTGTCTACAGTTGAATTCCAATACAGAGCCTGACGGCTGAATTTGTATTTGCCTTTAACTGGAAACTGAAGACAGAAAACTGGCTTATTTAAAGCATGTCCCCTTTTCCGTCATCCATGGATGTATTTCGTAGGTCAATCTTCCGGCTTTTACGGCGGGGTCGTTATCAACCAGTTTTTTTACTTCATCCTCGTTGCCGGAATCGAAAATGAAAATGCCGCGCATTTCGCCTTCATCCAAAAAGGGGCCAGCCACGTTCAGTTTGCCGGAGGCGGCCATACGGTTAATGTTTTCCAGGTGGGCTTTTTGTATTTGGGCAGCGGTAACGGAATCCTGGTCGCGGTGGGGGCCTTTTTTTAATAACACCAGAAAATACGGTTTAAGATTTTCGCCGGCGTTTTTGTTGGTTTGAGCCTGGCAATTAATGGTTCCCAAAAAGAGGATTAAAATAAGGGGGAATAAAATTCTTTTCATAGGGGATTATTTTACGGTTCGCATACTCCAGGCCATTATCAGGCTAATGATAGTGCCGGTTACAAAATCGGCTAAAACAGATTCGGAGGTAAAGGTTGAAACATTTAAGTAGTAAGCGGCGCTTTCCATGGTTTGTTTACCACTTTTAGAGGCATACAAAATCATGCTTGACAGGAAATCGGGATTTATCAATTTGAGAAAAGCCAGTTGAACCGGTATGGATAACAGGCTTACAAAAACGGTCATTAAAAAGCAACTTAAAAATGCCTGCATAAAACTGAGCTTGCCGAACTTTTGTTCAATTTTTTCTATCAGGGCAAGGCGGTAAGTAAAAAACGGGATAAGGAATGATAGCAGGGAAACGTACGGGTAGAAAGCAATGAAAGTATCCTGCAGACCAACTACATATTCTACAATAAGCCATAGGAGCATCAGTAGAGAGGTTAAAACGGCGTAGCGGAATTCAATTTTAATGCTCATGTGTGATTATGTAGTTCAGTCTTCAAAAATTTTCAAAATAAAATCGTTAGCGAACTTATTTCCGGGGTCAAAGTTTTGCCGAAGTAAGTTAAAATTAGCCAGCAAGGGATAGGCTCGTTGGAAGAATTCTTTATTGACACTCTTAAATTCTTTACCCCAGTGGGGTTTTCCGTTGTAGCGTTGGGCCATTACTTCAAAATCGGCAAGCAGTTCGTTCCAGCCAAAGTTATCGGCATTGTAAACGCCCAGCCACAAGGTATCGCGCTGGTAGCATGGGCTCAGCGCAAAATCATCGGCTTTGGTAAATCTTATTTCCTGGATAAAGTTAATGCGATGAGCTGATGCATTAATCATGTTATTGTATTCGCGCAGCAGGCTTTTGGCCTGGGTTATATCAAAGGCCCATTCGGTTTCGCGGTGAAGGGGAGGTTCGGGCACGTTAAATACTTTGTAGCTTTTTTCAATCCGGTTAAGGGGTTTAATAAAATTTTGAACCAGTTGCCGGTTGATGTTTTTGCGCCAGTTGCGGTTTATGCCGCCTATTTTTAGCAGAAGGCGGTATGCGTTTACTGAAATCAGTTCGTCCATAAACCATTGACGCAACCGCGAATCGTTTACCGGGGCCTGGGTACGGGTGTATTTGTATACTACTACTTCATCGGTATGCGGAAACCACCACAGTTTAAAGTGGTCGGTTGTATTTACAAGGTTATCCAGGTTATTGATTACGTCTTCAAATTTGGCGGTGTAGGTTTCATCGTGCAGGTTAAATGCGGGAACGATGTTTAAAGTAACCTCAGAAATAATGCCCAGGCAGCCGAGGTTTACGATTGCCATTTGATATAAGTCCTTATCGTGCTCACGATTGATAATAATCTTTTCGCCATCGGCTTTAATAAGGGAGAACTCTTCAATCTGCGAACCCAATATCTGGTAGTTGATGCCTGTGCCATGTGTGCCCGTGCTTATGGCGCCGGCCACCGATTGTTTAGCAATGGAGCCCAGGTTTTTTAATGCCAGGCCTTGTTTATCCAGGTATTCGTTCAGTTGCCATAGCTTAATACCAGCCTGTACTTTTACCTGCAGGGCTTGTTTATTGAGATGCAAAACTTTGTTATAGTTGTCGAAATTAACCAGGACATCTTCCGTTAAACATATCTTGTTCCATGAATGGCCGGTGCCGACAACCCTTATTTTGGGATGCGTTGTAACTATTTGGATGATTTCTTCTTCCGTTTCGGGTTGAAAATAGTTTTTTGCAACGCAGCTTTCGTTGCGGGCCCAGTTGAGAAAGCGGTAGTTGGCAGTTGTTTTCAAAGTTGAAGCAGTTATAAATGAATACAGTTACGCACGAAGAACACAAAGATTAATACAAGGAACTCAAGTAATACAAACCTTTGTGGCCTTTTTATAAGCCTTTTCTTTGTGAACTTTGTGTTACACCGCATTTGATTGCAATTTGTAACGCAGGCTAAAGTTAGCAATACGCTAAAAACAAAAATCCCCACATTTTATTGCAGGGATTTTGCGTTTGGGGAAACTATCAAAAAGTTTGGTATTTTGCTTCTTTGTAATTGTAAGACCGAAGGAGTTTAAAAAGGGTTGCATGAGGAATGCAGA
>CAIRZD010000344.1 GCA_903882965.1 uncultured Bacteroidota bacterium | reverse complement strand
TCATTACCAATCCTTTTTTTTACTTTATCCGGTTTATTCTTTGGCAATGGCGTATGCTAAGATCTCATAATCAATTATACAATTAATAGCTATAGCTAAAAATCAGGCACTTAAACTAAATAAGCCCTCACTTTTTAGCTTTTCACCTTTAACTTTTCACTTACTTTGCACCATGGCAGCGATCTATCCCCTTTCAGAAGGCGTCTTTACCGTCGGGCATGAAAAAACATTTATTCCTTTTAATCTCCATGTTGATGAGCTCAATGACCGTTCCACAGGCTCCCTGCTCGTAGAGGTGCAGCCATTCCTGGTAGTTACAGATAAAGACGTAATAGTATTCGACACCGGCCTCGGCTTTAAAAACACCGATGGTGTATTACAGATCCACGACAACCTTCGCCGGCATGGCTACGAACCCGCTGCCGTAACCAAAGTACTCCTGTCGCACCTGCACAAAGACCATGCAGGATGCCTCATTTTCAAAGATGATAATGGCCTCGTCAAGACCACCTTCCCAAATGCCGATTACTACATCTACCGCCCCGAAGCCGATTTCGCCCTGCAAAAAGGCTACCCGTCATACCACCCCGAAGAGATAGAACCACTGCTCACCACATCCCAGGTCAAATGGCTCGATGGCGAAAAAGGCATCATTGACGGCTACATACATTTCACCCATTCCGGCGGCCACTGCCCCCAGCACATTGTGTACCTTATTGATGATGGCAAAGACAAAGTATTTTATGGCGGCGATGAAGCACCCCAGCTAAAGCAAATGAAAATGAAGTACATAGCCAAGTACGACTACGATGGCAAAAAAGCCATGCACCTCCGCGAGCAATACGCAGAGCAGGGTAGGAGAGAGGGCTGGAAATTTCTATTCTACCATGATGTCAAGTGCCCGGTCACAGCGTTGTGATCAAATAAACTATTACAGTTCCCTGATTTGCCAACTTTTGGAAAGTTGGCAAATCTATCAGGTTTATACACTCCCCTCCTGTTTTAGAAAAGGGTAGGGAGCCTCCACACACACCGTTTCCCGCGCTCATTTATGGCATATATTTTTCGGCTCCATAAGTATCCTTATAAATAACCAACCCCTATGAAGAAATCCCTGCTCCTGGTACTGGCCCTTGCCACACTCGGTTGTTCAAAAACAAATAACCAATCTCCCCAAGGCCAGGTTGGCATAGGTGGTGTTGAAGTTGGCCAGTTAACAATAGGCTATCCGGTAATATCACTTGCTAAAAACACCGATACCGCCATTACAATGCCCATATCAGCTATGCTCAGTGTTATGGGTAATTACGCCGGAGCTATAACATTTACTTTTGGCACTTTACCGGCTGCTGTAGATTCTATCGTCCCTGCATCATACACATCTCCCTCATCTGGTACCAGTGAAAAAGTATCAGAAAATTTTACTTTTCATATCAATGCCATTGATACCGGTACTTTCCGTTTAGCTGTTATAGCATCCGGAGCCTGGTACGGTGTCCCTCCATCAGATACTATCAAGATCATCGTACATTAATTGCCACCTAAAAAATACAGGTACACATCACTCCCCTCCTGTTTTAGAAAAGGGTAGGGGCGTATCATTCATTTCTTCAACAATGCCAATAACACCGCTAAGCAAATCCCCCCAAACAGTAAAGTTGACAACATCTGATTTTATATTTTCAATCCCATCCTATCCACTATTTCCAGTTGCCGTTCCGTACCTTGAAATAAAAAAACTACTGTAGTATCAAGTAGTTCCATCGCATTTTCAAATCTTTTTTCGGCACCCTTAAAATCTTTTAATTCACCAAAATCATAATTGTATTTATTTGTCATTTGTTCTTGTGAAATTATGTAGTACAAATTAAAAAAGCGAGTATTCATGTTGGTATCTACCATTAAGACGGTATTTGCAAGTTCCTTATCCATAATATCCTTCTCCCTATCCAATAGATACATTCTATTATTAGCATTAACAAACCTTGATAAATCATTACTTTGTTTAGCTACCCGATAGCCGGATGCAACTTTATCCATTGCATATAATGTCGCAAGAAACTTATTTATTTCGCCTTTTCTTCTTATTCTGAAATCATTATTAAAATTACTTTGCAAATCGTTAGATGAGTTCAACAATCTTGTTAGATTTTCATTAAGCGAAGTTAATCGATCAATTTGCAAAGAAGATTTCTCTATAATTAATGAACCTTTACTAATAAGTTCATTTGATTTATTAACAAACGTATCTACACCCAGAGAGGTATTTAAACTTTTATTGGCTATTTTCAGACTATTATAAGCTATCAATAATGCAACTATTGCAATAACATTTGAAACAGAACTATAGGAGAGAACTTTATGAATAGTGACAACACACCATTTGCATTTATTTATGACGCTTATTCCTAAATCCTTTATTAGC
>CAIRZD010000343.1 GCA_903882965.1 uncultured Bacteroidota bacterium | reverse complement strand
TTTAATTTTATCTGTTATAAGGGATGCATTAGCAAGATAAATTCTTGCTGAGTCATACTTTTTTTCTTCTATAAATGCACCGCCTATATTCAGGTAGGCTATAAAACTCATGGTATAATTTCTTACAGAATTATTGGTAATTAAGGGTAACTGTTTTTTATAATACCAGATTGCACTATCGTTATAATGTAAATTGTTGTAAGCTACCCCAATATTAAGAATAGTAGATTGCAGATCGTTTGAATTGCAATTATTTTCAAATAAAAGGGAATAAGACTTTTTTAAAAGTTCCAGTGCTTTTTTGTTATCATTCATTCTAAGATAAACAGTGGCAAAATTGCAATATATGTTACCAAGTTCGCAAGGGTTGTAAATTCGATTATTTTGTACAAGACCAATTGCTTTTTGAAATATAGTAGTTGCTTCCTGTGATTTATTTTTCAGGGTATATTGTATTCCCAGATTTCGGTAATACAATATCTTATTACCATCATCCATTACGTTTTCTCTTGGTGCTATTGTCAGTATCAAGCTATCTGCCTGGTCTATTTTGTATTGCGTTAAATAGGTTAATGAAAAATAAAGTGAAGCCGCAATTCTGCTATGTTCAGATATTATTTTATTTTCAGAAGCTTGTGATAAAAAGGAAGGGATGTTGCTAAAGCTTTCAGGATTTGCTACCCATTGATTAAATAAAAATTCAAAAATACTGTCGGTTACTTTTGTACTCGTTCTAGTGGATATTTGTATGCTATTGAACAAGTTTGATAGCTTTATGGCTTTAATGCTATCTGCTTCATCACTATTTTTAATTTTACTATAGGTTATCTGTAATTGCTGATCAGCTTTTGTAGCATCTTCTTTTAATTGTTTGCAGGATGCTATAAGTAAACAACTTAACAGCAGAATGTAAACAGGAATAAATTTTACTTTAATTATGCTTCTCATAATATAAATGTTATAGACGAGTCCAATGTTGAATTGTAATTTTCTGATCAATATCCAACCGTTTTCTAAAATCTATGTAAATGTAATAGTATTGTCTTTATCTAAGGTCCAGACCTTAGATAAAAAGCGGTTTTACAGCTAAAAATACTATCCAGACCTTAGAAGAATTGTCGTCAGTATAGCAGTGCTTTGCAACCAAATTAATAATGATGAAAAATTTATTACAATCTGTCGTCTTTTTAGTGCTTTTAATGGTTTCTTCTGTAAATGTTTGGGCACAAGGTATTTTATCCCCTGGTAATGCCTTGAATTTTACCAGTGCGGGTTCACAGGTAATTATTCCTGATATCCCGGCATTAGATTCTGCTACTGTAACAATGGAATGCTGGATAATGCCTTTAGATTATACGAATGCAGGAATTGTGATGAAGCCAAATTCGCAGGGTATAGGAGGAAGTTATAATGAAGATTATTGTTTCTCACAGGTGAATGGAAAATTTCTGGCTGTTGCATCTTCAAATGGTAATCAGATTATAGCCTGGCAGAATACAAATTATAATCCCGGTGTATGGTATCACCTTGCAGCAGTTTTTAGTTCCACACAAATAAGCTTTTACGTAAATGGAATTTTACAACAAACAGTAGCAACTGGTTTTGC
>CAIRZD010000342.1 GCA_903882965.1 uncultured Bacteroidota bacterium | reverse complement strand
TTTTTTTGTTTGATGAAAAAAACGCCATAACTGCCCTGCTTGCAAAGCAATAAAGTCCAAAAATGGGGGCATCGAGAACACAAGCAGCGCTATCGCTGTGCTGAGTGTTTTTATAGTTTTTCCTATGAGAACAAATCAGTAAAAGAAGGCAACCAGTTTATATGGTTCCGTAAATGGATCATGGAACGCCAGGTGTATAAATACCTTGTTAGAGATAGCGGTATGTCTCAAAGTTCTATTCAGCGACTGTTCAGCTCATATTTAAAGCAGGCACCAATAGTTACTATTCGAAGTAAGGTTCATGTACACTTAATGATAGATGGTACCTATTTCTCGAATGAGCTTTGTTTGATCTTGTATTATGACCATGATATCCGGTATGTTCAGTTATACAGAGAAACAGATCAGGAAAAATGCACAGAGATTAAAGAAGACCTTGCAAATCTGGTCTCTTTAGGAGTTAATGTTTATAGCATTACCTGTGATGGTCATAAGGCTATTTTAAAAGCTATAAAGCATGTATTACCTAATGTCATTGTTCAGCGCTGCTTAGTCCATATCAAAAGGCAAGTAAAGGCCTTCCTGAGTGCTAAACCTAAAACAGTCGTCGCTAAAGAACTGCTTCAGTTCTCAAACCAAATAACATCAATAAAATCCATTGATCAATGTGATATCTGGCTTACTTCTTTTGCCAAATGGTACAATCAAAATAAGTCCTATATAAATGAGAAAACGAGAAATGTTGAAACTAAACGCTGGTGGTATACACATAAGAATCTTCACTTAGCGGCCACTCACCTGATAAAAGCTATACCTAATATGTTTTACTATCTCAATGACCCGGAAATACCGTACTCAACAAATAGGTTAGAGAGCTATTTTACTCATCTAAAAGAGAAGTTGACATTACATCGTGGATTAAGATTTGAAAACAAAAAGAGCTTCATCAGGTGGTACTTGCATTTTAAAAACAACGGAAAATGAGGAGTTTTTTTTAGCCATTAATGCTAAAAATAAATGGGCAACAATAGTCACCCATTCATTTATTTCTAGCGCTAATCCTATTGCTAATAAGTTGCTCTCCAGCAGAGCTTATGTCCTCTTCGAATTAACAACGCAATAAAATCAATTATTTTGACAAAAAACCAACCGATTTTGACCACATTGCCTGTTTTTTTTATAAAGGTATTATGCGTTTACCCGCTTTTCAATTGCATCACACATCTGGCCTACATTTTGCCAGCTGTTTATTTCAGGTGTGTTGAAGCGTAGCTTGAATTTTTTTTCAATTGCTACTATAAGTTGAATATGAGTTAGTGAGTCCCATTCTTCTACATCCTTTGCAGTTGTGTTTCTGTTTAATTTTATATTGTCATTATCCAGTACGTCAATGAAAATATCATTTACCTGTTTCAGTATCGTCTCAAAGTCCATGTGCTGTGCGTGTATATTGGTGTTTTAAATTGTGTTATTCTACTTTCGTGAATTTTTTATTTTTCAAAAGTGTGTTGTTTTCATCATAGATCCTGATGATATACATGCCGGAAGGAAGTGTGCCAACATTAATTTCAGTTGTGTTTTTCTGCTCAATAATTACTTTTCCATCAGTACTCATTACAGATACATTCACTGCCATTGGCGCATCAATATGTATAACAGAGGTGCCCGGATTTGGGAAGATGTTGATATCAGTTGTGTTTGAAACATTGGTGATCCCGGTCGTCACTGTATCAATAGGATATACAAATGCAACAGATGTGTCAAAGCATCCGTTAGCATCTGATACTACAACAGTATATGAACCAAAAAGGCTTACCGGCAATACTGCACTGCTGGCCCCTGACGACATTGCTGTTATAGCTGAGCCGTTAAGGAACCATTGGTAAGTGCTGAAATTGCCTGTAAATAGATCCGGACCGGTGCTGTTGAATCCTATTATTGGGTTTGGTGGTGCAATGATGTCAGTATATGGTAAATTCAAAGTGCATGTGCCGTTGTTAAGCTGCACATAATATTGGCCTGGCACTGTAGCTATATAACTGCCGTTGATCGCACCCGCAATTAGGCTGCCATTCATATACCACTGGTAAGACAAGCCGGTGCCTGTAGTGTTCACAACTAAGTTTTCAGGATTGCCATGACAAAGCGTAAGTGATGTATCTGCGGGCAATATTGCACTCGCAGGCATTGCATTACCAATTGATATAGCATAAGTTGCTGAATTTAAACAACCGAAAATGCTTGTCAGTGTATAAGAAATATTATCAACCCCGAAGGCTACCCCGGTTACTACTCCTGCACTACTCACGGTAGCTATAGCGGTATTGCTACTGCTCCAGATGCCTCCTATAGAGGCATCACTTAATTGCATGGTCGTTCCGGCACATTCATTTGTTGCTCCTGAGATCGCAGATACTACCGGTAATGGGTCTACTGTTTCAGCAGCCGTTACAGAAGTTGCACAACCGAAGCTATTTGTTACAGTATACGTAATGGTCAGTCCGCCCGCTGATACTCCGGTCATAACACCAAGTGCAGGGTCAATAGTTGCCAATGCGGTATTACTGCTGCTCCACACGCCTGTCAGTGAGTCATCAGAAAGTGTGGCCGATGAATTAACACACACATTTGATGCCCCGGTGATCACATCAACTACAGGAAATGAATTAACAGTATCCGGCGTTGTAACAGTGGAAGTGCAGCCAAAACCGTCTGTATAAGTATAACTCATAGTTGTTGTGCCTAAAGCATTTCCGGTTACTAGCCCAACTGCAGATATTGATGCGGTAGCAGGTGCAGCGCTGCTCCATATACCGCCCAGGGTAGTTTCCGTAAGTGTCGCAGTTAATCCAAGACATTCATTGGTAACGCCTCCGATCGGGGCAACTGCAGGTAAGGCATTAACCGTAAATGGAGCAATAGCTGTGCAGCCGGTTGCTGTTACTGTATAGGTAATGGTAGAATTGCCGGCAGCATTACCGGTTACAGTGCCCAGGCTTGGGTCTATTGAGGCAATCCCAGGGTTACTGCTTGTCCATAACCCGCCGCCGGTAGCATCGCTTAATGTAACTGATGAGTTAACACAAACATTATTTGCACCCAGTATTGCTGTCGGAGCAGGATTAACGGTAATTACAGCGCTGCCGGACATCGGTGTTGTGCAGCTAAGTGTAGGATTTGCAACCACGGTATAGGTACCTGCAGCAGCTTGCGGTCCAAAACTGATCGCTGATCCAATACCTCCTACTGGTGCACCTACCGTTGAGCCTGCAAGGTACAACTGGTAATTTACACCAACCTGTGAATTAGAGAGGCCAACGTTCGGTGCTGTACCGCCGGCGCAATAAGCGCCACCGCCTGTTACTGCATAAACAATTGGAGTAGGGCTTATAGTCACTACGGCGCTGCCTTGTGTGCTCCAGCAACCGGCTGCCGACCGCGCCCTGAAGTAATAAGTATTAGTGCCAACTGTACTGATTACCTGTGATGCTGATGGCGTTGTTGTAGATGTCCCGTTTGATGTTGTTCCTTCAAAATACATAGTGCCGCTGCCTCCGTTAGCTGCGGTAATGGTAGTTGAGTTACAAAAAGTACCGGCACCGGTCACTGTTACTGTTGTTGGTAATGGATTGATCACTACCACAACGCTACCCTGTGTACCCCAGCACCCTGATGCAGATTGTGCACGGAAGTAATAAGTACCCGATGCAGCGACAACCTGCGATGTGGATGGTGTAACTGTTGAAGTGCCGTTTGATGTAGTGCCTTCAAAATATATCGTACCGCTGCCCCCGTTTGCAGCAGTTATGGTTGTGCTGCCGCAAAAAGTTCCGGCCCCACTGGCTACCACTGTTGTTGGTAGCGCATTTATAGTTACTAATTGGGTAGTTGTACTTGGCAGTGTGCTGTTTACAGCACCGCCACAACCTGCTGTGGTTCTGGTAATTACACAGAAATAATACAGCGCTCCTACAGTAGTGGTAGGTGGCGTAAATGTCTGGGTTCCCGTTCCGGTTGTAGCCGAGTTGAAAGCCGTTGGGCCTGCCACTATAGTAGCGCCTACCGTATTTGTAGAGTTCGTTGTGTTCGTATACCACGTTATGGTGCATGCCGCACCCGTATTCGGGCCGCCACCTGCACTACAGGTGTTATAGGTAAATGTCAGTGCGGTAGCAGCTGCACCCATACAATAGGTGCCGGCACCGGTAAAAGCATTTTGTGTCCTGGGTTGAAATATTGCACCAACACAAATTGTACCGCTGGCTATACAGAACAATACAACTGCAAATACTTTTAAGGAAAAATTCTTCATAGAATTTGTTTTTAAATGAGCATTAATATTTTTTATTTCAGAATAACCGATCCTGTTATACGATAAGGTGAAAAATTACACATTTTTTTTAAAAAAAAGAATTTATTGCACGGATTATCCCAAAATGCCATGCTAATGAAAAAGCCACCCAATATTCAGGGTGGCTTTTTTCATTATAAATTGGACCTGCTTATTTTATTTTGGCAAATTTTTCCGTTCTCAGCAATGTACTGTTTTCGTCATAGATCATTATGATATACAACCCATCAGCCAGTTGAGATACGTCAATACTTGTAGCCTGTTTTTGTGCCAGCACCACCTTCCCGTCCGGGCTGATAACTGATACATTCACGGTTACCGGGGCTTCTATTTGTAAAGTTGATCTGGCTGGGTTAGGGTAGATTTTCACATCTGTTACTGATGGGGAGTTTGCTACGCCTGTTCCGCCACCGCCACCACCGCCGCTTCCGTTAATGGTATAGGTGCCGGAAGCTACATAACATCCGTTAGCATCAGAAACTACTACATAGTAAGTGCCTGCTCCCGTTACTGTTAAAATGCTGCCGTTAGCCCCTGTTATTGGTGTGCCGTTCTTATACCATTGGTATGTTGTATAGGTACCTGTAAACAGGAAATTGCCGGCGCTGTTATACCCGACCATCGGGTGGGGAGGCGCTAAAACAGTAGTGCCGGTGAGTGTTTCGCTGCAAGTGCCGTTATTTATTGTTGCGGTGAACAGCCCTACGGTATCTGCATCATAGCTGCCGTTAGTTGCACCCGCTATATCATTGCCATTTAATGTCCATTGATAGGTAAGACCGCTGCTTACAGGCGAAATAACTAAGTTTATTGGTGTGCCGCTGCACAGTGTTGCAGAGCCTGCTGGCAGTATCGCAACTGCCGGCATAGCGTTTCCTACAGCAAGGATATCAGTAGCTGAGTTGGTACAGCCGGAGCTGTTAGTTACAGTATAAGATATTGTTGCGTTGCCAAAAGCAACTCCGGTTACCATACCGCTACTGTTTACTGTAGCAATTGTACTGTCGCTGCTGCTCCATATACCACCCAGTGTGCTGTCGTTTAATGAAATACTAAGGCCTGCACAAACACTGGTTGGGCCATATATTGCTGTAACAGTTGGTAGCGGGTTAACGGTTTCACTCGCAGTTACGAAGGTTACACAGCCTGCAGGGCTTGTCACAGTATACGTAATAGTAGCAGCTCCGGCAGCAACACCGGTTACAGTGCCTAGTGACGGGTCAATGGTAGCAATTGTAATGTCACTGCTCGCCCATACACCGCCTGCTGAACTGTCTGCAAGTGCTGTAGTAGAATTTACACATACGCTTCCTGCTCCGCTGATCGCAGCAACTACAGGTAGCGCATTTACCGTATCCGGTGTGGTAGCCGCAGCCACACAACCAAAAATATTGGTTACAGTGTATGATATAGTTACAATTCCGGCCGCAATCCCATTTACAGTACCTGATACCGGATCTATAGTTGCTATTGTACCATCGGTGCTGCTCCATACGCCACCACCGCTTGCGTCTGTTAATATATTGCCGAAGCCAACACACTCATTAGTAACGCCTGATATAGCAGCTACAACAGGTAACGCATTGATTATAACCGGGGTTGTTGCTGCACAGGTAGTTGGTAAAGTATAAGTGATCGTAGTTATTCCGCTCGCCACACCGGTCATCAGGCCAAGGCTTGGGTCAATGGTGGCAATCGTCATATCATTGCTGCTCCATGTACCGCCTGCGGTAGCATCAGTTAATGTGGTTGTTGCATTTACACAGATACTGGTTGTGCCGGTAATTGCTGCCGGTAATGGGTTAATAACAATTGTAGCGCTGCCAGACATCTGGTTCATGCAACCTGTGGTTGTATTTGTAGCTACTACTAAATAATTACCTGCTGTCGCAAACACTCCAAAGTCCAGTGGCGCGCCTATTCCTGGTACAATACCGCCTATTGGTGTGCCGCTTACATATACCTGGTAGTTCACTCCAACGTCCGACCAACTCAAGCTTACGTCTTCTCCCGCACCACCTGCGCAATAACTGCCGCCACCCAATACTGTATAAGCATTTGGCAATGGATTGATTGTGATTATTGCATTGCCGGTCATTGGGTTTATACAGCCGGTAGTAGCATTAGTTCCAACTACAGCATAAGTGCCTGCTGCAGTTTGTAACCCGAAATCAAGTGCTCCGCCTATCCCCGCAACAGTAGTTACGAGTGTAGCGCCATCATACAATTGATAATTAATACCAAGATCAGAGTTGCTCAGCCCTACATGAACACCTGTGCCACCGGCACAATACGCACCGCCGCCCGTCACAGTATATGCAGTAGGTAATGGGTTGATAACTACAATTGCGCTGCCGCTCATATTATTTGTACAGAATGTGGTCGTGTTGGTAGCAAGCACAGTGTAAGTGCCGGCTGCTGTTTCCAACCCGAAATCAAGCGCTGCGCCTGTACCAGCCATTGTATTCATTAATGTTGCCCCGTCATATAGTTGGTAACTGACACCAACAGTAGAATTGCTAAGACCTACATGTACACCTGTGCCACCTGCACAATAGCTGCCACCACCTGTTACCGTAAATATTGTCGGTAGTGGGTTGATGGTTATTGTTGCTGTGCCGGTCATATTATTCTCGCAAAATGTTGTAGCGTTAATAGCCAGTACGGTATAAGTACCTGCCGCCAACTGGAAGCCAAGGTCTGTAGGGGTAAGTCCGGTACCGGCTATAAGTCCGCCCGTTGCAGTTGAACCATTATATAATTGATAATTTACTCCCACATCCGATCCGGATAGTGTAAGGTCCACACCCGGCCCGCCTGCGCAATAGCTGCCACCTGCTGATATCATATACACATTCGGCAGTGGGTTAACGATCACTATTGCCACTCCGGTCATTGTGCTGGTACAAAGGGTTACGGCATTATCCGCAACAACTGTATAGTTCCCTGCAGCTGTTTGCAGCCCGAAATCAAGCGGCAAACCGGTACCTGCTAATGTAGTAACCAATGTTGCGCCATCAAATAATTCGTAGTTGATACCTATGTTCGATCCACTAAGTCCTACATGCACGCCCAGGCCGCCTACGCAATAGCCGCCGCCGCCGGTCATAGAGTAAAGTGTTGGCAGCGGGTTTACTACCACTGTAGCGGTGCCGCTCATGTTGTTCGTACATCCGGTTGTAGCATTGGTGGCAAATACGGTATAAGTGCCTGCCGCTGTCTGAAACCCAAGGTCTAGTGGGGTTGTTCCGCCTGCTACCAGTCCGCCCGTTGCAGTCGATCCGTTGTAAAGCTGGTAGTTTACACCCGCATCCGATCCGCTCAAGGTCAGGTCCACACCGGCACCACCGGCACAATAACTGCCGCCTGCAGATATTGTATACACATTCGGTAGTGGGTTTACTACTATCGTCACCATATTGGCCATCCCACCGGTACACCCTGTTCCTGTATTTGTAGCAAGAATTGAGTAAGTGCCTGCTGCGAATTGAATACCAAAATCAAGTGGGCTCCCGTTACCCGCCATTGGGCCGCTAACGGTTGATGATCCGTTATATAATTGATAATTCGTACCGACTACAGATCCATTCAGGCCAATGTCTAAACCCGCACCACCTACGCAGTAGCCGCCGCCACCGGTCATGGTAAATTGCGTTGGCGCAGGAAGTACAGTTACCGTAGCGCTGCCGGTCATATTGCTGGTGCAGTTTGTAGTGGTGTTGGTTGCCATCACAGTATAAACACCTGCTGTTGTTTCCGGGCCAAAAGAAAGAGAAGATTCAGCACCCCCTAGTGGCACACCTGTTGCTGTTGAGCCAATGTATAGTTGGTAATTCACACCTAGGTCTGAATAGCTCAGGTCCACATACACGCCTACACCTGCTGAGCAATAGTTACCACCACCCGAAACATTATATACGGCTGGCAATGGGTCTATTACCACTGTTGCACTTCCATTCATATTGCTGGTACAAGTACCTTCTGTCGCCAATACCGTATAGACACCTGCAGCCATTTGTAAACCAAAGTCAAGAGGAGTAGCGCCACCGGTTAGTGCCGCACCAACTGGAGTACTGCCATCATATAGTTGGTAAGTAGTCGTCGCGTCTGAGCTGTTTAACTGCACATCAGAACCTGTACCGCCTGCGCAATAATTTCCACCACCTGTTACATTATAAACAGTTGGTGCGGCGTTGATCACCACTACTGCGCTGCCTTGCGCACCCCAGCAGCCGGTCAATGCCTGCGCACGGAAATAATAGGTGCCTGAGGTTGTAATAACCTGTGAGGTAGATAATACAGCTGTAGAGGTTCCGTTTGAGGTGGTTCCTTCAAAATAAATATTACCACTGCCGCCGTTTGCAGCAGTTATTGTTGTGCTGCCGCAAAAAGTCCCGGCGCCACTTACCACTACTGCCGATGGGCCTGCGTTTACTGTTACAAGTTGGGTAGTGCTGCTCGTTAATGTACTGCCTGCGCCGCCCGCACAGCCTGCCGCGGTTCTTGTTATCACACAGAAATAGAAAAGAGCACTTGCCACTGCCGTCGATGGCGTGTAAGACTGGGCGCCGGTAGCTGCTGTTGCTGAGTTGAATGCCGTTGGGCCACTTACTAATGTTGCTGTTCCCAGTGCTGTAGAGTTGGTGGTATTGGTATACCAGCTGATCGTACATGCGGTACCCACACTTGCCCCTCCTCCCAAATTACAGGTAGTGTACGTGAATGTAAGCGCATTAGCCACATCTCCCTGGCAATAGGTGTTGGCACCGGTAAAGGCGCTTGAGCCATTGGGTTGGTAAGTTTGTGCAGAGCAGATCGTACTGCTTACGCAAAAAAGAAGAATAGCTGCAAATACTTGTAAGGAAAGTTGTCTCATAAGCTCGTTTTAAATAAGAATTAATTTTTCATAGAATTATAGCACACTCATCATCTCCAAATCAAACCAAAAAGAATACCTTCTTAGTCAAACCCATCAATTTTGAGTATACAAACAACCCCTGCCAATATTTCATTGGCAGTAAATAGTACAATATCTGCCCGAAAAATAAGATAATTTTTCCATAAAAAGGAACCCATTGCCAATTAAAATATAAATAAAGAGTTGCTGCATGGGAATACACAAAAAAATATCCCCTATTCTCGGTAGGGGATAACTAAAAAGAAGATAAAATTAAACTTTGCCAAAAATACAGGCTCTCAACTTTAGACTTTAGACTTTAGACTTTAGACTTTAGACTTTAGACTTACCCCGGTAGCCGGGCTATATATTTTGCCATTTCTTTCACTTGTTCCACCACTTGTGGATTAGTCGCTTTGCAGGCCTTTGCTTTATTAAAATAGATCTTCGCATTCCTGAAGTCGCGGCGCTGTATACAGATGCTGGATAGTTGCAGGTAAGCAGTCGCTTCATTGTCTTTATCCGGCAGTCCTATCTTTACCGCTTTACGCAGGTTTTCATAAGCTTCCTTTGTATTGCCTTTTTTCTGTGCTATCGCGCCCAGTTGCAGGTAGGCTGTCCCTTCATATTCCTTCTCAGTGCCTGTTTCCAGCCCTTTTCGTAGTTGCGATTCCGCCTTGTCCAGGTCATCGCCTATGGTCGAGAAATTGGCCTGTAGCATATAGTATGATGACCGTATAGGTTTGTATAGCAGGTGCGGGAATTTCACACTGTTTATAAGTTTCTGTGCGCCCTCCATATCCCCTGCTTCCATATACCCCTGTATCAGCGTCATCGGCCCTACCAGGAAGTAGGCAACCACCATTAATATAGATACTAAAAAAGGTATCCATGCTATCCACCACGTTACTTTAAAACCAAAAAAGAAACCAAGCGCTATCAGGCCAATGGCAATCGGGATGCGATAAAAAACAAATATCCGTCTGAAATTCATAATATAATTTGGAGGCGCAAATATACCGCATTTATGGAACTTTAAAGGCTGCTCTTTCGGATTTGCCCTGTGCGACATTTCTAATATCCCACCATCAACATATCCCTCACCAAAATATCAGCACCATCCCATAAAAATATCAACTCACCCCACAAGACATTCCTGTTACATTTTTGGGACATTTATTACACGTAAAAAAGCACACCTTTCCACATTCTTTATATCCAGCACGATTTCCCCTTGCCATTGAAATCGAAATTTCAACAACGAAATCCCACATTAATAATGCTATCATCAACGCGTTTCATAGCGTGAGATTTCTTTATCAGATTATTTTGATGATAGAAGCGATGAAGTCCAGCCCATGATGGCCGCATTTTTTAGCCCGACCTTACGATTGATGCCGATGAAGTATGATAGAACCATCACACGCTTGAGCGAGCATAGTAGAACTACCGGGCAGGGTTAAAAGCCAGCGCCATGTTGGTGATAGAAGCTTTGCGCATCCAGCGTCTAGCCTCTTTTGTCGCGCGGAGCGATTCGACAACCAGCGTAGCGACTCATGAACACCATTAAAAAGACTTCAACATAGTGAATAAAAGTCGCCTTTCTTTTGTTACTTTTTGTAGCCTGTCCTGAGCTTGCCGAAGGAGGCGAAGCAAAGAAAAATAAGGAGAAGAAGGTCTAAGTAAAATGAATAATAATTCAATTGAAAAACCGGAATTATAACATAATGCAAATCAACACATCGTCTGGTAGCCTGCCGAATCATCACTTGACTAAACTGTAGTTTAACAATCGTAATGTGAAATTAATTTAGTGATTACCTATTGTTTCAACCCCAGCAAACAATAATCAACTATATGAATTATTAAAAATATTAATATAATAATCAACACCAATTCAACTCTATACTTATCATTATCTACTTTTCACCCTATCCGTTACCTTTGCACCTCATGACTATCCCAAAACTACACATACTCGCCATCGCAGCTCACCCCGATGATATTGAACTAAGCTGCGCAGGCACACTTATCAAGCATGCACAAGCCGGCCAAGCCGTTGGTATTCTTGACCTTACACAAGGCGAGCTGGGCACCAGGGGCACAGCCGCTACCAGGGCCGCAGAGGCTGCAGACGCAGCCAAAGTAATGGGTGTCATCGTGCGCGAGCAGGCCGGCATGGCCGATGGCTTCTTCCGGAATGATGAAGAGCACCAGCGCAGGCTCATCAGATATATACGTCATTACCGCCCCGAGATCGTCATCGCCAATGCCCTCCACGACCGCCACCCAGATCATGGTCGCGGCGGCCGCCTCATTGCAGATGCCTGTTTCTACTCAGGTCTCCGCAAGATCGAAACCGAATGGGATGGGGCTGCACAGCAAGCCTGGCGCCCAAAGCGGGTCTACCACATGCTGCAGGACAGGCACTCAGAGCCCACGTTTATAGTAGATATATCCACCACCTTCGAGAAAAAGATGGAAGCAATACGTTGTTATAAGAGCCAGTTCCATTTCCATGATCCCGCATCCGGCGAACCTATCACTTATATCGCTACAGAGGGCTTCCTTAATAATATAATGTATCGCGATTCTTTCATGGGAAAACGGATAGGAACCCAATACGGAGAGGCTTTTCATATGGAAAACATCCCTGGTATCAGCAATCTGGACGACCTTCTACTGCCCGAATTGCCATAAAGAAGAGCACGGATAAATATTTTTCGAAAAATATTTTGTGTTTACACAAAAAATCAAGACCTTTGCAGTCCTAAAAAAAATAATCAATCATGGCTCGCGTTTGTCAGGTAACAGGTAGAAAACCAGTAGTAGGCCACAAGGTGTCATTCTCTAATAAGAAAGCGAAGCGTCGTTTCCTGCCTAATCTGCAGACAAAACGTTTCTTCCTTCCTGAAGAAGACCGTTGGATCACGTTGAAATTAACAACTGATGCTGTCCGCACAATCAATAAAAATGGTTTGTTGACTACCATCAAGGAATTACGTGCTAAAGGAGTAACTATCTAATAATTAAGTAAAGTATAAAATAAATACAATGGCTAAGAAAGGAAACCGCGTTCAGGTTATAATGGAATGCACCGAGCATAAAAACAGCGGTATGCCCGGTACCAGCCGATATATTACCACCAAAAATAAGAAGACCACAACAGAACGCCTGGAATTGAAGAAGTATAACCCTATCCTTAAAAAGGTTACGGTTCACAAAGAAATTAAATAATATTTTAAATTTTTAAGCAATGGCAAAAGCAGCAAAAACCGCGCAGAAAAAAGACCCTAAACAGGCACTGGAAGCGAAGAATTATACAAAAGTAATTAAAGCAATTCGCAGCCCTAAAAGCGGTGCTTATACCTTTAAAGAAGGCATGGTACATAAAGATAAGATCAAAGACTTTTTGGCAAACACCAAATAGCCGCCCCTCTAAGCCTAAGCCTATACTTAGCTTATAAACATACTATTGCATTATAAGAAGCCACTCTCAA
>CAIRZD010000341.1 GCA_903882965.1 uncultured Bacteroidota bacterium | reverse complement strand
TTTGTTTGTTCTGAATGAATTGTTCTTTTTCCAGTTCCTCTACCTCTATTTAAAGAGGCTATTAAATTATAATATTTTTTTCCAAACTTAAAGGACGAAATGTTACTTATAATCTCGTATTCTTTTAACCACAATTCATCGTAATTAAAAGTTCTAAATAAAACACGTCTAGAAAAATCTTGAGGTCTTCTTTTATAAGAAATTTTCATCCATTTTGATGAACAAACATATCCATCATTCTCAGACCCCCAATGAGCCCCAATATAATACATTCTACGTCGATTGTCAATATGATTTTTAGATTTACCAGAATCATACCAAATATAAACAAATCCATAACTATTTTCCATTTAAATACTCCTTAGTCTATTTAAGGAGTATTTATAATTTTGTGTTAATTTAACACACCAAGTTTTGCCAACTTGTCAAGAGAATCTTTTGCATTTTTGTGAATAACAAAGATTCCACCAGCTTTTTCCCATAGTTTTTTATATTTTTTTCTGTCATCAACTATAATATCATTAGGAAGGCAAAATTGAGACTTCTTACTTGCACGACAGCAAATTACTTTTTGCTCCTTACCAAAATGTTTTTCACACCACATATGTTTTTGATTTTCATATGCATCCATATTACGTGGAATACCTGTAAGTATCGTAGGTTTAAGATGCACAACAGCATCATACAACTCTCTCATATCATCTAAAGGTCTTAGATTAATAAAGAAATTAGGGTCACTATTGATAGCTTCCCAAAACTTCTCTGATCCATAAATTTTTTCATACTCTTCTGGATGCATACCAAAAATCTTGATAGCAGAATAATCGAAGTCTGCCAACGTTTGATCTAAATCTAGGTAAATCTTGTTAGTTTTAGGATCAAATTTATATGTCAAACGTTTTCCTTTTTCTTTTCTACAATACGTGTCATAAACCATACACCAAGATCAGGTGACTCGATATAAATCTCAAAGTGATCTGAATAAAGAGGATATCCATTCTTATCCACAAATCCCTTATCAACAGGAACTACAAGTGCATATACCTGCACAACAGCATTAGGCTGAAGTTTACTCTTTGGTATATAATCTATTTCTTTGATTTTGTTTTCGTAATTCTTGTCGTTGTTGCTTCCGTTCATAATGTACCTCTAACTTTTGCTTTAGTTGCAAAGGAGTTTCTTGCACAAGAAGGTCTTTCTTGATCCAAGTCTCAACATTATCACTCTTTGATGATTTTGTCAACTAGTTTGTTTCTCTACACAATCAACAAGAATTAAATCATAACCAGAACAATAATAATCTGGTACTACCTCATGACTATCATATAGCCTTCGTATTTCATCGATTCGCCTTTGAGCCTCTTCACGAGTATCATAATACTCATACCATTGATCTGGACGGGACCATCGATAATGACCATCTACTGTAATCCATCGATAACGCTCATCTACTTTAATACGATATTTTCTCATAATAAATACTCCTTTAAAGAGGAAAACATGACAGCTACAGATAGCCAACCACTTAGTACTAATTTACAGGGTCAAAGCTGGTTTAAATTCCAGCTTCAACGAGCCCCTAGTGTATCCTTCTTTGCTCATGAAGTCAAGATACCCGATATCACAAATATGGCTGCAACCTATCCTACTCAATTTCTTAACATTCCGTTAACAGGTGATCACCTTGCATATGAGGCTCTGAACATCACATTTCAAGTGGATACCAACTTTCAAAACTGGCTTGAGATTCATAACTGGATGACAGGATTGACAAGTCCATCTGGTAATACAGTTCCCTATGCAAACATGCAGAATGCAGCCAAGGTTTCACCTTATGGACTTTACTCTGAGGCTACCCTTTTTATCACCGATTCACAACGTAATCCCTCATTGAGATTCATATTTGAAAACACCCTACCTATAAATCTTACTGGACCACAGTTCACCGATACAAATAACGATATGCAATATGTCTCTGCTACGGCTACATTTAAGTTCACAAAATATAGAGTAGAACTACCCTAATCACTTGACATTATTCACTATTTGTGCTATATTTACTGAACAGTAAATTATATAAAGGATAATATTTTGACCGAAGAAGACCTTTTTGATGCAGCAAAAAAAGCCTCAATAGTTTCTAAAAAAGTTTATGAAGAGTGGGAAAACGATTCCACAATAAACGAGTTAAACTTACAGGCAGAGGCTGCAAATTGTCCTAAACTACATAGTAAATATTCCAATTTTCTCCGAGACGAAATCAACAAGTTAAACATTATTGAAGCATATTGTGGAATCCTTGATAAGAAGTTATATCACTTTTATACTAATAAGGGACCACAAGAAAGTAATATTAATGAGATTAAGAAGATGCCTGCTGGTAAAATTATTAAATCAGAATATGACAAATATATTCAAGGTGATCTAGACTATATTGAATGGAAATTAAAAATTGAGACACAAAAATCAAAGGTAGATTTTCTTAAAAATGTTCTTTTTGAGATTGGTCGCAGACATTATCATATCACAAATATTTTCAACGAAAAGAAATATAACTCAGGAAACTAATGATAATTCTCCAAAAAGAAGATGAAGCCTACATAAGAATCGACACCAACGACCAGAGTGTTCTGAAGGAGATGGTCGAAAGATTCTCCTTCCTCTCTCCCGGTTATCACATGGATTGGAGATTCAAAAATCATACATGGAACGGCAGAAAGTGTGTATTCAACTCCTACAAGCGTAGGTTTCCTATTGGACTCCTACCCAAGCTAACAACATGGTTAGACGAATCCGGTTATGAATACAAGGTTGTCGGAAACTTCAATGCACAAGAATTCAGTGAGTATGAAGCCAAGCAATTCATCAGGACATTAAACTTACCATTTGAGGTACGAGACTACCAGCTTAGGTACTTTATTAAAGCCGTGCGTAACCGTAGAGCCGTCTTATTAAGTCCTACCTCATCTGGTAAGTCTCTGTTAATTTATCTGATGTTTAGATATTTTAACACAAAAACCTTGCTAATAGTTCCGACTGTAGGACTTGTAACACAGATGTTCAAGGATTTCAAGTCCTATGGATACGAATTACCAGAAGATTCCATTCACATGATCTATGCAGGTAAAGAGAAACCTACACAGAAGCAGATGACAATATCAACGTGGCAGAGCATTGTCAATCAGGATGCAAAGTTTTTTGAGGATTTTGGTCTGGTGATCGGTGACGAGGCTCATGGATTTCAAGCCAACTCTCTTATGTCAATTATGACAAAGCTTAAGAATACACCTATTCGTATTGGTCTTACTGGAACGCTCTCTGGAAACGACTATGACGATCATATCGTAGAAGGTCTATTTGGCCCTGTGACTAGGTATATTACAACAAGAGATATGATAGACCAAGGTTATGCATCCAACATATTGATTAAATG
>CAIRZD010000340.1 GCA_903882965.1 uncultured Bacteroidota bacterium | reverse complement strand
GCACCAAGACCGCAGGCTGAGTTGCCATCGATCATTATAGAATCCTTTATCAAATCGCGGCGTTCTACATGTATATCAAGTGGGTATTTGAAATTTGCTTTTACATAATCCACCCCCATATTTAGTGCCTTTATATTAGGTGGTATCAGTTTCTCTTTTCCGGGGAACTGCTCTGCAATTAATTTCTCCAGCACCGGAAATTCGATGTTGAAGAGTGCAGAAAGCGCACCTACATAAATGATGTTTTTAAACAACTGGCGTTGGCGTGGATCAGTATATTCCCTGTTGCACATTTCCATTAACGGGATACCTATATAATTGATATCATCACGGATATACTTATCATGGAGCATTTTTGTGCTGTCGTACAAAAAATAACCGCCTGTTTTTACAGCAGCTACATCGCCTTCCATGCTTTGCGGGTTCATTGCTACCATCAGGTCTATACCATCTCTGCGGCCAAGGTATCCCTGCTCGCTGATGCGAACCTCATACCATGTTGGCAGGCCTTGTATATTAGATGGGAATATGTTTTTAGGTGTAACAGGAATGCCCATCCTGAATATTGATTTTGTAAACAGGAAATTGGCACTTGCGGACCCGGTTCCGTTAACGTTGGCAAACCTTACAACAAAATCGTTCACCTTGCTTTTACTTAATGATGACATGCGTGCTCTGCTTTAGTAACTTTATATAAGAATTGTTGCATGTCCCATGCTGATGTAGGACAGCGTTCTGCACACAAACCACAATGGAGGCATACATCTTCATCTTTAACCATCACCCTCGTTGTAGGTAAGGCTGCAGATACATATAGGTCTTGTGTGAGGTTGCTCGCTTGGATTTTGAGGTGTGTGCGCAAATCTGCTTCATCTTCATTTGCAGTAAAGGAGATACAGGAAGTAGGGCAAATATCCATGCAGGCATCACACTCTATACATTTGCTTTCGGTGAAAACAGTTTGGATATCACAATTCAAACAACGTTCTGCTTCCTTAAAACCGGTAGGCAAGTCGAAACCCAACTCCACTTCTTTTTTTCGGTTGGTAAGTGTCAGTTTTTTATCTGCATGAGGAACTGCGTACCTGGTATCAGTAACTACTTCGCTATCATAGCTCCATTCGTGTATACCCATTTTCTGGCTAATGAGATTCACAAACGGCGATGGGCGTTGAGTAATATCCTCACCCATCAACTGCATATGAATAGATATGGCAGCCTGGTGGCCATGTGCTACAGCGGTGATCACATTCTTTGGCCCGAAAGCCGCATCACCACCAAAGAATACTTTTTTGTTGGAAGAGGCAAAGGTTACCGGATCAACTACAGGTATTTCCCATTTGTCGAATTCAATATCGAGATCGCGCTCTATCCATGGGAAACTGTTTTCCTGGCCGATGGCAACTAGCACATCATCTGCTTCAATAAATATATCAGGCTCACCTAATGGCACTAGTTTTCTCTTTCCTTTTTCATCATATACAGCATGTACCTTTTCAAACGTCATGCCTTTTAGCTTGCCATTTTCAACCACGAACGATTTAGGGACGTGATTATCTATGATCGGGATGTCTTCGTGTATAGCATCTTCTTTTTCCCATGGGGAAGCTTTCATTTCAGCAAACGGGCTACGAACAACAACTTTAACCTGTTCACCACCAAGCCTGCGGGCAGTACGGCAGCAGTCCATAGCGGTGTTACCACCACCAAGCACAATGACCTTTTTCCCAATCTTAGTGATATGCTCAAAAGCTACATTAGCAAGCCATGTGATACCAATGTGAATATTTGCAGCTCCCTCTTTACGGCCAATCATATCGGGGAGGTCTTTGCCGTGTGGTGCACCTGAGCCAACAAAAATAGCATCGTAGTCTTTAGCCAGCAATTCTTTAAGGCTGGAAACGTAATGGTTAAAATGCTTGTGAATGCCGAGGTCAAGAATATAATTTACCTCTTCGTCCAGTACAGATTCGGGCAGGCGAAAGGATGGTATTTGGCTGCGCATAAATCCACCCCCGGCTTTTTGCTCATCATAAATATGTATCTCATAGCCGAGTGGTGCAAGGTCACGGGCAACTGTAAGGGATGCCGGACCGGCACCTATTATTGCCAGTTTTTTGCCATTAGGTGTAAATGGGCCTTTCGGCATATACTGCTTTACATCTCCTTTATTATCTGCTGCAACACGTTTAAGACGGCATATTGCGACAGGCTCTTCTTCTACCCGTCCCCTGCGGCAAGCAGGTTCGCATGGGCGGTCACATGTACGGCCAAGTATGCCGGGGAATACATTTGATTCCCAATTGACCATGTATGCTTCTGAGTATTTTTCCTGGGCTATGAGCCTTATGTATTCAGGTACCGGTGTATGTGCAGGACATGCGTACTGGCAGTCAACCACTTTGTGAAAATACTCCGGGTCTTTAATGTCAGTTGGTTTCAATGCTTATTTATTTTTATTGAAAAAAATCTGTTTCAGCTATATTCAAATAAATTCCAGAACCTAACTATTTTATGCGATCAGTAAAATTGGGATTAGTCTAAAAATACGAATTTTTACCAATTTACAAAACGCACATGCCTATGAAATGGGTGTAATTTTTTTT
>CAIRZD010000339.1 GCA_903882965.1 uncultured Bacteroidota bacterium | reverse complement strand
TAAAAGGCCGTATCGCCTGCGCCATGCTCTACCCATACGGTTACATTCATTTTTACAAGAGCAGCTACTACTTCCGGAACCAACGATACGCGGGTCTCCGGGGCTTGCTCTTTTAATACACCTATGATCATAAAATATTGTGGAATCAGTTAAAGGAGTCGTAAAATATAGGTTTTCTTTGAAAAAATAAAATCCGTGTAACAAATTTCAATATAGAATATAAAAAATATCAATTATAAACTATGGCCCTGTTACCGGAATTCATCAAACAACAACGGCTACCCAAGGGTAGCCGTCGCATATTTAATATTAGAGTATTATTTATTATCTGCTTTTACTTTCATTTGCATACCACTCACATCTAATCTCATCACAGCACGCCTGTTCATTGCCTTGCCTTCAGCAGTCTTGTTACTGCTTACAGGGTCAGATGGCCCATCACCCACAACCTTTATACGATCTGCATCTACACCCATACGCACTAATTCTGATTTTACAGCTTCGGCACGTTGTAAGGAGAGTACCATGTTTTTAGAAAGTACACCGCTATTATCTGTATACCCGTTTACAATTATGTAAGAATTTTTATCTTCATTGAGTTTGCGGGCTGCATATTTCAACGTTGGGTAAGAATTCACATGCACAACTGTCTTATTCACCTCAAAGTAAATTGGATTCGACAATATATTTGTATCCATTGGCTCCTTTGCCGCCTCACTAGGTTCCGTGAGGGTAATATCAGACCCGTTTGCTGTGCAGTTATTCATCTTGGCTACGATATGGGTATACCTACCCGCACATAAATGAGATAAAGTAACCGATTTATCACGCGATACCTGCATTACTGAATTTGCATTAGCTGTTTGTGGAACGCCGTTCAACTCATAATCAATTGTAACATATTGGTCTGGACGCAAACCCGTAATTGTGATACTTCCATCACAAGCGCCATGCGCAGTAGGGTTTGTCGAGAATTCAGATGCAATTATCATTGGCGGATTCACCAGGCTTACAGGGATTCCGGTTGCATTATCCTTACCTGAAGTAACTACTATATCTGAATAATTCCCTGCGGCAAGATCGGTAAGTTTTACTGTTCCGTTTGCAGCTACATTACCGGTATACGTCGGGCGCGGCATACCATTCATATTGTAGTTTACTACTACTCCTTTGCCGGGTGTCAATCCATGTAATATGATCATACCATCAGACAAACCACATGCCGTTGGGTCAATCGCATCTTCTGATGTTATTACTAATGGTATACGCTTCTTACCAAGCAGGAACCGAACCCCTAAACTAAGGCCATACGATTGATCCTGACTTTTGTTCACATTATTTAATACAGAACTATAGTCACCGATCTTTTGAGTAAGCGTATAACCATTAACCGGAGTAGTATTAACGATCTGGTACAAATAATAAACACCGAAATTAAGTGCCACATTGTCCGATAAGTAATAGCTTATCGCAGGCCGCAACATAAACCCAAGCGAACCTGTATTATATGACACACTGCCTGAATTACTATTTGTCTTTTGGTTAAGCGCTACACCATAACCTAAGCTGTTTTGTAATTTGAACCAGTTCTGCACATTCCCGCTCTGGTCTGTTGCTAAATATGCGCTTTTAGTAATTAAATAATCCCCAACTGCTGGCTTAGTCGAATTATCATATACTGTTGGTAATCCATTTGGAGGGTTTGTGTATTTGTATGCTGCTTCATAATCAAATGAAGCGTTGGTAGTATATGCGTTCCTCATTTGCACATTGAATAACAAACCTCCATCTGCCGTAAAACCCCATCTGTTTGAAAACCTGTTCTTATACTTCAGTAACAATGGAATATTTATATTGGTGATCCGCAACTGCTCCTTGATCGGTTGATTGGGAGTTACGATCTGCCTGTAAATATTCCCGTTCGCATCTGTAGACTGGTATTCAGCATGATAATTATCAAGTTCAGCATTACCCATCTGCGACAGGTACATGATCCCGGTTCCTACTCCCCAATGCCGTTTCTTCCCCAAAAATACCCCTAGCTGACCGTCAAAACCAAACGACGTACCATTATTAAATGAAAGACTACCCTGGTTCATATTCACACCATTCAGGTAATTTCCCGTACTGTTAGCTGTAGTCAGGTTTTGGGTAAGTATACCACCAAGTACGTTTATATCAATGACCCATCTTGGCAACAGGCTATCTGCATAGCTGCTTACAGCCGGTAGCTGCATCATTGTATCCCTTGTCTGTGCTGTGGCTGATAACGCTCCTGAGGCTATCAACAAGAAAAATATTCTTTTCATCCTGCAATTTTTATTGTTGAACAGTTTAATTTTTAATAAATTTCGCCGTTGCGATCTTTATTCCATCGCGGTAACAATCTACTATATAAACACCCGAAGCAAGTTTCGATACATCAACCGCTGCATTATTATTTACTGCAGGTACTTCAGTTATTTTTTGTCCCAACATATCCGTGACCACAACATTTATGCTACCTGCCAATGTTGTGTTTATTGCCACCTTAATATAATCACTTGTTGGGTTTGGGTAAATTTTTACATCCGTAAACCCATCATTTATTGTAGATACTGCCGTAGATGACAACCCATTATAATAAGCCTTCTTCATACAGCCGTTTTGATCTGTCATTACCCAATAGTAATTATGTATGGTATCCGGGTTACTGTTAGCATAACTTTGGTTTATCTGCCCGATCAAGATCGTAGAATCAAGTGTTGCTTTACTGTCATAACCCCATTGGTAAGAGGTTACATCATTTTGAAGGCAAATAAACTCTCCGAAAGAATAAGCAACCGATGGCTGGCTCGAAGTACTTGATGATACCGTTACTGTATAAGAAGAATCACTGATACAGCCCGTGCTATCTATTTTTACCGTAAGCGTCACCACAGCACTTCCCACTGAATTAAAGTTTACTACACAAAACTGCCCGTTATTACCTACAGCAGCTATAGTACCATCTGTCACACTCCATGCGTAACTTTCATAACCCGCAGGTGAGATCGCTGCACCGAAATTCTGGTACAAAGTATTCTCACAAACATTTGTTACAGCAGTAGTGATCATTACCGGATCCGGGTTCGGGTTCACGGTCAGGTTCATATCTTCACTATTTGTACAACCATTTGCGGTCAGAGTATATACATAAGTTACTACCACCTGACCGGTCGAACTATTTATGAGTGTTTCATTAATAGCTCCGGTATCACTCATCGCACCTGGCGTAATTCCTCCCATAGCAGCCCTGCTCCATGCAAAACTTGTTCCCGGGGTAATGCTTGTTGGCACATTACTGAAAGGCAGCCCGCTGCATATCGCAAAAGGCCCGGTTGCTGATGATAATTTCGGCGTAGGATGCACTGTTACTGTTACTATCGAACTGTCATAACAACCATACGCGGTTATTTTATACTTATAGGTGTCAACCACATTAAAATAAGTAGTATTGATCAGTTGCTCATTAACGCCACCGCTACCGCTGCCCGGCAGCAGGTCTATACCGGCCACATATGGCCTAATCCAGGTGAAAGAAGAATCACCGGTTGCACTTGATGGCGAATAGCTGAACATCATGCTGTCACACTGTGCATACAGAAGCGGGCTGTTCAGGAATGGGTTTGGATTCACCTTTACTATCACACTTTGTGTATTCGCACAACCGTTGGCCGTAAGAGTATACACATAAGTTACCGGGATCGGGTATGTCATAGAATTTATGACTATCTCGTTCACACTATCTATACCACTTGTCGGTGTTCCTGATATACCTGTAATGCTTGGCCGGCTCCACGCATATGTGGTGCCTGTTGTCAGGCTGTTTTCCGGATAACTGAACACATTGCTGTCACATATTGCCGGCATCGTCAGTGGGCTGCTCAGTTTTGGTGTTGGGTACACAGCTATCGTAAAGCTCTGCGATGTACCTACACAACCATTAGCTGTTGGCGTTACAACAATTGTTCCTGTATCTGTTGCTGTTGTAATGTTGGTTGCCGCAAACGCTGCAATGGTACCACCCGTACCGCTCGTTGCAAGCCCTATAGAAGAGTTGCTGTTGGTCCAGGTATACGTTGTTGGCACTACACTACCAATGAATATTATTGCACTTGTAGTATCAGTATTACATAAAGCCTGGTTAGCTGGTGTTACTACTGTAGGAGTTGGGTATACAATGATCAAAAATGTATCTGTCGCACCGCTGCAGCTATTAGCCCATGGTGTTACTATAATAGTTCCGGTATCCGTAGCATTTGTAATATTCGTCGCAGTGAATGATCCAATGGTATCACTGGTTCCCACTGATG
>CAIRZD010000338.1 GCA_903882965.1 uncultured Bacteroidota bacterium | reverse complement strand
TTACTTGTAGCTGTAGTTTCGGTTTCTTTTAAAGGTGATATAGGTGATAAGGTAGACCTTCATACGCTGGTGCTAATAAAAAACGAAGGGTTTAATAATTCAAAAGTTATGGAAACTTTGTTTGAATTGACTGACGTGAATGGCCCGAGGCTCACAGGCTCAACCGGCATGAGGAATGCCGAGAAATGGGCTCGAGAGAAACTGGAAGGATGGGGATTGGCAAATGCACAAATAGAGCAGTGGGGCGGGTTTGGCAAAGGTTGGGAAATAAATAAGGCATATGTAGCAATGACGGCGCCCTATTACCAGGCGTTGATAGCTGTGCCCAAAGCATGGACTCCCGGCACGAATGGCCTGGTGCAGGGGAGTACAATATTAGTGAAGATTGATAGTGTAAGTGATATGGCTAAATATATCGGCAAGCTCAAAGGGAAGATCATTATAATTTCGAGTATGAGCAATGAAACGAAACCGAATTTTACGCCTGATGCAAAGCGGCTTACAGACTCGGAACTATACAAAACTACCTTTGATCCTCATACCGATGAGGTGGCAACCAATTTGAGCCAGAAGCCTAAAACGCCACAGCCTAATATGAGGCAGGCAATGATTGCCATGAGAGCCAAAGTAGATTCCTTTCTCATCTCTGAAGGAGCGATAGCTATAATAAGTGGGGGGAGGGGCACAATGGGTACAGTGTTTACCTCAAATGGTGCCTCGCGGGCATGGGATGCAAAACCCGTACTTCCGGAAATGGAAATGGGAAGTGAGCACTTGGGCAGGATAATAAGATTGCTGGAAGCGGGTAAAGAAGTGTCGCTGGAAATGGATACACGCACTACTTTCCTTACCGCCGATACTACAGAGAATGTGGTAGTAGCAGAAATACCCGGCACTGATCCTAAACTAAAAGATGAACTGGTGATATTGGGCGGCCACATGGATAGCTGGCATGCCGCTACCGGGGCTACCGATAATGGCACCGGCAGTGCGGTAATGATGGAAGCCATAAGGATACTGAAAGCCAGTGGTATAAAGCCACGTCGGACAATACGTTTAGTACTATGGAGCGGTGAAGAGCAAGGACTACTTGGATCGAGAGGTTATGTAAAGAATCATTTTGGAGATCGGCTGACTATGGAATTGAAAGCGGACCATGCTAAAGTATCTGCTTATTATAATCTTGACAATGGCGGAGGAAAAATAAGGGGTATATATGCGCAGAGCAATGATGAAGTAGTGCCTATCTTCAAAACTTGGATGGAACCTTTTGTGGATCTCGGCGCATCTGCGGTAACATTAAGAAATACCGGCTCTACCGATCATATCTCATTTGATGAAGTGGGTATACCCGGTTTTCAGTTCATACAAGACCCGCTTGATTATGGTACCCGTACGCATCACACCAACATGGATTCTTACGATCGTGTAAGCAGTAATGATCTTCAGCAGGCATCAGTGATCATCGCATCGTTTGTATATAATACCGCTATGCGTGATGAGAAGTTGCCCCGCAAACCATTGCCAAAAGTCAATCCTTCACCAACGAGTTATTTGAGGTAGCAGGCAGCAATTGTTTATTGCAGCTTCCACCACCTGACGTATTCCAGCGCGGCGGCTTTTTTTGATTTGGGTGTTTCAGGTCCGCCGAAGTTGGCATCGGAATAATTTTGCCAGCCATTGGATAGGTATTTATCCGCCGGGCTGAAACCACCTGCGCCTTGGTCAAGATCGCCACAATACGGGATTCTGTAGTCACCCCAATTGCAGCGTTTCATGCTGTCTGCCTTATTCATTTTCCATATTCCAGTTACCTGGTTGTTGCAATAACTGTCAGAAATGGTATTGAGGTTATTGTAGAAAATATGTTGGGCAGAATCGAGATAAAACAGGGTAGCTAATCTGCCTGTTATCGTTCCGCTCTTTGCCCTGGCAGTATCTTCCATGAATTTAATATCGCACATAGCTATACCTTGCCTGAATATTATTTCGTTGCTTTTGTTATCTGGTTTGGGCATAATCATTATAGTTGGGTCCTTACACACTTTTGCCCTCACTACTGTTATGGTGCCATGGAAATTCCGTACGCTGTCTTTCACCTTTGTCTTGCCGGTTACATGATATAGATAATGGTTGCCGGTATCTCTTTTTACGGTGAGGTAATGGATATAGAATCGTTGGTAGTCCTTGCCGATGAATCCATAAGGCTCAGGGAATCTTTCAGTCAATGTAGTATAATAAATGCGCTTTCCATGTGCATCCTGCTCATTTTCCATGATGTTAATGCTATCGCTGCGCCATAGGCTGCTGAGGTCCATGTTCCTAATATTCCGGTAAAAGTCGAGCGAATCCGGCGGTGCACCTACGGCAATAGTGCTCTTGAATAACAAGATAAGATAGAAAACTGCAAATGCATAGAGTCTCATGATACCTTCTAACGATGTTTATCACTCATATAAAAAACCAAATCACCACCATTCATAATTTCGAGCCAGGTTATATAATCCCGTTCTAATGTTTTGCCATTGAGTATAATTTTTTGGACATAGACGTTTTTATCTCCTTGGTTTTTGGCGATGATTGTGAACGTTTCTCCGTTCTCTAAATGCAGGGTTGCTTTATCCACTGCCGGGCTACCAAGTGAATACTGGCCTGATCCGGGTGCTACTGGGTAGAAGCCTAGTGAACTTAGGATATACCATGCGCTCATTTGTCCGCAGTCGTCATTGCCACTGAGGCCGGCTGGCGAGGGCAGGTACATTTTTTTGAGGATCATACGCACATGATCCTGGGTCTTCCATTTGGCATCTGTCCAGTTATAGAGATATGCTACATGGTGCGAAGGTTCATTGCCATGCACATAATTGCCGATAATGCCATCGCGGGTAATATCTTCCGTATTGGCAAAGAAGCTATCCGGCAGCTGCATGGTAAATAAGGAATCAAGGTGCTGAGTAAAACGTTTTTTACCACCCATCATTTTTATCAGTTCTTCGGGTTGGTGCGGCACATAGAGGCTGTAATTCCATGCATTGCCTTCGATGAATCCCGGCTCATCGGTGTTGAGCACATCAAAACCTTTCTTGAAAGTGCCATCGCTCATACGGGGGCGCATATAGCCAGAGGATGGGTCGTAGACATTCCGGTAATTCTCAGAGCGCTTTATGAATTCATCATAGACCTGTGGCCTGTTCAGTTTCTTCGCTATTTGTGCAATGCACCAATCGTCGTAAGCATACTCAAGTGTTTTGGAAACGGAGGAGCCATTTTTATCCTCTGGCACATAGCCCAGTTTCATGTAGTATTCCAGGCCATCGTAGGTGCCATGTTTGGCGGTTGCAATGCAGGCATCAAGCGCTTTGTCGGGGTTAAATGCCAGGCTGCCATTAACTACTGCATCTGCAATCACTGATACTGCGTGATAACCTATCATGCACCAGTTCTCATTAGCAGAGTTGCTCCATACGGGCAGCATATGCTCCGCACTCTCGTTATAATGCTCAAGCATAGATTGGATCATATCTTGGTTTCGGCGCGTCTGGATGATATTTAACAGCGGGTGTAATGCCCTGTGGGTATCCCAAAGTGAGAAGGTTGTGTAATTTGTAAACCGTGGTTCGACTCCGCTCACCATGACACCACTATGTGTCTGCTGATCAAGCCCACGGTATTCGCCGTTTACATCCATATAAACAGTAGGGTTGATGAAGGCATGATACATAGAGGTGTAAAAATTCTCTTTCGTTTCTTTATTTGCATTGATCTCTATCTTATGTAACTCATGCTCCCAAATTGCCTGACCATTGTTTTTCACTTCATTAAAATCCCAGCCGGGTGTTTCGGTTTGCAGGTTTTCAAGGGCATTGGCAGTGCTTACGGAAGAGATGGCAAATTTTATTTTTATCTTTTCGCCCTCCTCTGTTTTGAAATCAAAGTACGCCTTGATCTGTGTGCCGGCTATTTCCGGAAAGTTTTTATTAAAGTTGAATTTATTCCAAAATCCTCGGTACACTTCTTTTTTAGAGGTGTTTTGATAGCCATAACTATTAAAAGGTTTAGAAAATACCATAGCAAAATAAACGGTGCGGGTCCGTGCCCAGCCATTGGTTTGGCGGTAGCCGGTGATGAGTGTATCGTTCTCTACTCTTATGTAAGTCCAGACATTTTTATCTGGGTAGTTATATATACCGTAGACGGCATCCAGTATAATGTGTGCTTCGTCTGACTTTGGAAATGTGTATTGATGGAACCCGACACGGGTAGTGGTGGTGAGTTCGGCGAGTATATTGTATTTATCCAGTTTTACTTTATAATAGTCCGGTTCTGCAACTTCAGCAGCATGAGTAAATCCGGAACGAAAACCGTTTTCAGGATGATCGGCCGTGCCGGGATTAAGTTGCAGTTTGCCTGTTGTTGGCATTATTAAAAAATCCCCGAGATCCGAGTGGCCGGTGCCACTGAAATGTGTGTGGCTAAAACCAACAATGGTTTTGTCTCCATATTGATAGCCTGCACAATATTTGTAAACGTCTTTATTATAGTGACCATCAACTTCATACGGTATGGTATCTGTTTCCGGGCTAAGTTGTACAGCCCCAAACGGCACTGTAGCGCCGGGGTATGTATGCCCCATCTTATCTGTGCCAACAATTGGTTTGGCATATTGTATGAGATGCTCATCTTGTGCAAATGAGGATCTGTTTAAAAATAAAAAAATAAATAACAGTGCATTCCTCATTGTGTTTCAATTTTATGCAGACTTACAAATAGGTTCATGACGAACCGGGAAATTAACGGAGTTGGCAATAAAGCAAAAATGGTGTGCTTTGTCATGCAGCTCATTCGCTTTATCTATCATTGCTTTATCGGCGATAGTGACTATGGGGTGTAGGGTTACTTCTGAAAAATGGCCGCCACTTCCGGGCGTTACAACCAGTGTGCCGGTGGCATTATCAATATAGTCAGTTACTACGATGCCGGCATCGGCACATAAGTGCAAGTACCATAACATATGGCAAGCGCTTAGGGACGCCAGCAACATATCTTCTGGGTTATGCCGTGTGTTATCGCCCCTGAATGGTGTGTCTGATGAGGCAAGTATATCCGGCTTGTTTTCTATGGAAATAATATGGCTTCGCTCATAAGCTGTATAGCTGCTTGTGCCGGTACCATTATTACCCGTCCATTTGATGTTTACTGAATAATCATGTGTCATAGTATGTTTAGATTTATCAAATCTGATATCTAAAGATACTCATAACTCATACTTATCACAATTTGCCGCCCTTTATTTCATCAACCACTGCCGGATCTAACAGGGTGGATGTATCTCCAAGATTAGTTATTTCGCCTTCCGCGATCTTGCGGAGAATGCGGCGCATTATTTTTCCGCTGCGGGTTTTAGGTAAGCCGGTAACAAATTGTATTTTATCAGGGCGGGCTATAGGCCCTATTATGCGTGTTACTGTTTGCATAATATCTGCCAGCGTGTGTGCCTTGTCATCCGGCATGCTTTCCATGATCACATAAGCATAAATTCCCTGCCCTTTCAAATCATGCGGATAGCCCACCACGGCACTTTCCAGCACGCCTGTGTGCATGTTTATTGCATTTTCTACTTCGGCGGTGCCGATCCGGTGGCCGCTTACATTTAATACATCATCTACCCGGCCTGTAATACGATAAAACCCGTTCTCATCACGGTAGCAGCCATCGCCGGTGAAGTACATATTGTCGTAAGTGGCAAAATAATTGATACGGCAGCGTTCATGATCTCCGTAAGTAGTGCGGATTATAGATGGCCAGGGAAACCGGATACATAAGTTGCCGCTGACATCGTTGCCTATAATCTCTTTACCCTGCTCATCAACCAGTATAGGCTGTATGCCGGGTAAGGGTAATGTAGCATAACTCGGCTTAGCTGGCGTAATGCCGGCAAGATTTGAGATCATGGTAGCGCCTGTTTCTGTTTGCCACCAGGTATCTACAATAGGGCAACGCTTTTTGCCGATATGCTCATCATACCAATGCCATGCCTCTTCATTGATCGGTTCGCCTACGGTACCTAATACTTTCAAACTGCTAAGGTCTTTTCCTTCAAGCGGCTTCAGTCCGAATGCCATTAAGCTTCGGATAGCTGTTGGTGCGGTATATAGAATGTTTACTTTGTGCTTATCTACTATATCCCAAAGGCGGCCTGCATCGGGCCATGTAGGCAGGCCTTCATACATGAGTGATATGCCACCGGCGCAAAGTACGCTGTATACGATATAGGTATGCCCGGTTATCCAGCCAATATCTGCAGTGCAAAAATGGATATCGCCGGGTTGGTATTGGAATACATTTACAAAAGTATAGGTAGAATAAACCATATAGCCGGCCGTAGCATGCACTACTCCTTTCGGTTTGCCCGTGGAGCCGGATGTATAGAGTATGAATAGGGGATCTTCTGCATCCATTTCTTCGGCAGGAACTTCAGGGTTGCCCTGTGCTTCTACTTTTTTTATTTCATCATCCCACCATACGTCGCGGTCTTTTATCATACTGATGGGGGTATGTGTGCGGAGATATACAATAACCTTTTTTATAAATGGGCATGAAACCAAGGCGTCATCTATTGTGCTCTTGAGTGGTATATCTTTATTGCCACGGAAAGCGCCATCTCCGGTTATAATATATTCAGCCTTTGCATCCT
Source organism: uncultured Bacteroidota bacterium (assembly GCA_903882965.1). Classification (GTDB taxonomy): domain Bacteria; phylum Bacteroidota; class Bacteroidia; order Chitinophagales; family Chitinophagaceae; genus Nemorincola. Next base: position 498 of record CAIRZD010000338.1, on the reverse strand, counting down.
GCAGGCGGTCTGCGATGCTTTGGGCGCTGAATCCGCCGAATATTACGGAATGTATTGCGCCGATGCGGGCGCATGCGAGCATTGCTATCGGTAACTCAGGCACCATACCCATGTAAAGGCATACCCGGTCGCCTTTTTGTATGCCATTGTTTACCAGTACCTGTGCAAATTGTGACACCTTAAAATGGAGTTCATTGTAAGTAATAATTTTGTGCGCTTCTTCTTTGCTATTTGGTTCCCATATGATGGCTGGCTGGTTGCCCTTATCAGCAAGGTGGCGGTCTAGGCAGTTCTCTGTTATATTGAGCTTGCCGTTGATGAACCATTTTATGTCGGGCTTTTTAAAATCCCATTCGAGGACTTTATCCCATTTTTTTTTCCATAAGAATTGTGTTGCCACGTCACTCCAGAACTGTTCGGGGTTTTCAACGCTTTGCTTGTATACTGCTTTGTATTGGTCGTAAGATGTTATTCTCATAAATCAAAATTCAAAAAATC
>CAIRZD010000337.1 GCA_903882965.1 uncultured Bacteroidota bacterium | reverse complement strand
TATCAATTCTCCGTTGGTTGGGAATTACAAACACAGTCTAAATATGATAGTGCTATTTATCATTATAAGAAAGCACTACAAAATTTATCTTCAACGGATAGAAACGATTCCAGTCGCAACTCAGCTGCTATCGGTAAAGTTGATCTTCTAATTGACATAGGAAATTGTCTTCAATCACTAAAAAGAATCGATTCAGCAAAGGCGATTTTCTCTCAAGCCTTAGAAATCGAAAAAGGAAGACTAACTGTCAATCCAAAAAGTTACTACTATTTTATTATTGGGAAATTTTACGAGCTATGTTATACAGAAAAAGAATTTGATCAGTTGCTAAATCTATACAAAAGAGAATTGGCGTTCGTCAAAAAAGAATTAGGAGAAGACAACGAATTATTCCTTACTATTTTACTAAATTATATTGACTGTCGTTTTACCTCTGGCATTGAAGATAATGAAGAATTGATAAATGATGCTACTAAGATTTCAAAAAATATTCCAGATTCAAAAACGAATATTCACGAACGATATTTACCTACGCATAGCGTTGCGCTACTATATGATAAGTTAGGGACAAATTATAAAAACTACATGAATTATAGAGTTGCAGATTCATTATTTGATAAAGCTATTAGCATATATGAAAATGAACATCGGGATACAGGTTTTGGGTATATCGATTGCATTATAAATAAAGCTGAGTTATGTCAAAATGTTGGTAATTATAAAAAGGCGGAAGGCCTGTATATGTCGGCTTATGGACTAACCAGAAGTAAAGGAGACATACATTCCTCATCTGAAAAATTTTCTTCTCTTATTAAGGTACTACTTGGACTGGTTGATTTATTTGATGAAACAGGAGATCACCATAAATCGAAAAGTTATGTTGAAGAAATGGCAAGTATTTTTAGTTCTGCTCCCGAGTACCAAAGCAATATTTATTACGCAATTTATTTGCAGAAGCTATCCGGAATGTATTATGCGGATGGGAAAACCGATAGTGCCGTACAAATACTCCTTTCTGCAATAAGCATTGTTGACACATTATTTAGAGAAGAAGAACCAGCCATGCTTTTCAATCTCTCAGAACTTTTTTTTAAAAGCAATAAAATGGACAGTGCTGAAATGTATGCAATTGAGGCTTTGAGAATTGAAAAAGAAATACACCCTAAAAAATCAATGCAATATGCCCGAATACTAAATCATCTTAGCATCATTTACAGCAGAAAAACTATGTTTAGAGAATCATTGGCAATGAGTTTGGAAGCTGTCGCAATAAAAAACAAATTTAAAGGAGAAAATACTTTTGAACACTCTTTTGAATTCATTACAATTGGCTATGATTATATTGTTCTCCACAAATATGATAGCGCATATATGTATTTTCAGAAGGTGCTGGAAATACAGTCTGCTATTTACAAAAACAATTTTAGATCTCTCAATTATAGAGAGCAACTTAACTACAGTAAAAGATACCAAAATGATTATAGAACAATTAAAGACCTTTGCTTTGCCTTTTTGATAGATACATCGACCGCTCATTACATTGACAGATCGAAATACAATAACTTACTTTATCTTAACGAGTTAAGTTATAAAAATCTTGCAATCCGAAAAAATGGACAACGTACGATAACAATTAACGCTGTAAAAGACGAACTAAGTGATAACGACTTGGCAATTGAACTTGTTGATTACTACAGCCACGATAAGATTTCATTCGGATCTTTGGTGTTAAGTAAATCAAGTAACAATTCGGAGTTTCTGTTTAATTTTTGGACTGAACAAAAATTTCAGGATTCTCTCCTAAGTCAGACCATGTACACTACGAAAGATGGTTTTAATCATCTAAACTATTATTTTATCTCAAATAAGCTTGCTCCAATTTGTAGAGGAAAAAAAAATATTTTCATTTCCCCCTCCAGTTTGCTGTATAGAATAAACTTTGCTGCTATTCCCTTCGATAGCACAATAACATTTGGAGAAAAATATAATATCCACATATTAAACAGCACTTCCGATATTATACAATACAAGCCAATCTTCATTAGCCCAGAGAAAATAAAACAAGTGATACTTTATGGTGATATCGATTACGACAATTCAATCCAGATGCCCATTGTTAAAGAAACACAAGAAGAAGTAGATAGTCATAAACTGGTTGCTGAAATCACCAGTAGAGGTGCAATTTCAAAATTTGGTTACCTGCCGGGAACAAAAGAGGAAACAGAAAACATTAAGCTATTATGCAACAATAGTAATATTGTTTCGGTTTCCTATATAGGTGACAACGCCACGGAGGCTTCGTTCAAACAACTTAGTGGCAAAAAAGAACCTTTTATTATTCATATAGCAACTCACGGATATTTCTTTCCGGATCCTGACCAAAACAATTCACGGGTTACGGCACAGGATTTTTCCGATGAAAGAAATAATATTTTTAAACAGAGTGATGATCCATTACTGCGTTCAGGATTAATTTTTGCCGGGGCGAACCGTACTTGGGGAAAAGCAGGCTATATTAGTGATACTACAGAAGATGGCATTCTTACAAGTTATGAGATATCCAATCTTGATTTGAGCAACTGCCAATTGGTTGTGCTCAGCGCCTGTGAAACCGGTTTGGGTGATATTAATGGAAGTGAGGGAGTATTTGGGCTGCAAAGGGCTTTAAAGATGGCTGGAGTAAAGAATATTATCATGAGCCTATGGAAAGTGCCAGATAAAGAAACCCAGGAATTAATGACCCTGTTTTACAACTATTGTTTTTCGGGAAAAAGTGTGCATGATGCATTGCAGGCCGCTCAAAGCGATATGAAAAAGAAATACCCACCATATTATTGGGCAGGGTTTAAATTGTTGGAATAAAAAAACTACCACCTTAAAAAGGGTGGTAGTGAAGAAAATCTGCGACTGTTGTTTTACCTATATTGATAATTAACATTGTAATTTCCAGAGTAATCAGTGTACCCAGTGCTGGTTGCCTTTGTATTACCATATACATCATTATAATTTACATGATAGTTGCCATCATATCCTGAATAGCCGGTGCCTGTAGCTGTTGTATTACCATATGCATCATTATAATTTACATGATAGTTGCCATCATACCCTGAATAACCGGTGCCCGTAGCTGTTGTATTACCATATGCGTCATTATAATTTACATGATAGTTGCCATCGTACCCTGTAGAGCCAGTGCTTCTTCCTATTGTATTACCATAGGCATCATTGTAAGTTACATGATAGTTGCCATCATACCCTGTAGAGCCAGTGCTTGTTACAGTTGTATTTCCATATGCGTCAGAATATGTAGTACGAACATTACCTGAATAGTCTACATAACTTTTGCTTGTCTGAGCATTAGAATTGGTTACAACGCCTAAAAGAATTACTGCGAGTACTAAGATTGTCTTTTTCATTTTGTTTTGTTTTTGTGAGTTAAAAATGTTGTTTAATTTACCATTTATAGAAAAACAGTAGTGAGGTAACCAGAATATTTGAAAATATATATTTATAATGCGTTATTAGCTGATTTTAGTTTCAT
>CAIRZD010000336.1 GCA_903882965.1 uncultured Bacteroidota bacterium | reverse complement strand
CGCTGCTGCCGCTGCCTGCGAGGGACACGTGGAATTGTGATTAAGCTAGCCACTAATACTATGACTTAGACTGCTACTGTTACAATAGCCATTTAGCAATATACCAGGGGAACTTTTTTAAGAGGTTGCCAGGCCGGGGGTGGTGAACCTGAGATCTTTTGATTTTTAGTTTATTTCTTGATTATTTTTTAACTTTGAACTTACAACTATAACAGAAAATGAAAAAAAGCTATTTATTTTTATTGTTTGCATTCGTATGTCTTGCTGGCAAAGCTTCCGGGCAGTTATTACAACCTTGTAGTGCTGATGAGGCTACAAAGCGCCTCATGTCTACGGATCCTCAAATTCTTCAGGCTCAAAGGAATTATTACCAGCAGATGGTTAATGCTGTGAAAAAAATTGATTTTAGTAAGGTTACGCGTACTACTCAAATCGATGAGTCCGGAGATCCATCATTTTGGTATGATATTCCTGTTGTTTTCCATATTATACATGATTATAATGAATCTTCAAACGGAGAATGGCTAACTGACAATTTCCTTTTTAATACGATCAATGATTTAAACATTGTCTATGCCAAGCAAAACGCTGATACTTCAGACGTTATTGCTCCATTTCAGAAATACATAGGTAATCCACATATCCGTTTACATCTTGCCACTATCGATCCTGATGGCAACCCTACACATGGTATTACCCGTCACAGGTCATACCTTACCTATATTGGTGGCGATCAGTCTAAATTAGATGATTGGTCTCCTACCTCTTATGTAAATCTATGGTCTGTAAATCAAATGAATGCTCAAAATGGAATGGCTGCGGCATACGCATATTTTCCTTCTCAGGCTGCAGGTATTCCATTTTGGGACGGCGTAATTTGTTTGTCTAGTTATGTAGATCATGGCGGTGCTACTTCCGGCAACACCGGAGATAGTTACAAAACCATTAATCATGAGTGCGGCCATGTGTTCAGCCTATATCATCCATGGGGAGGTACCAATTTCCCTGGTGTAGCTTGTGGTGATGATGATGTTGATGATACCCCGCCTACTATGGGGCACACAGAGCCTGGTTGTGTGTATGCAGCAAGCAGCAACCCAAACAGTCTTTACGATACTGCATGTGCTACAAACTATTTTAAATTGTATACTGATATTAGTGGTCATGATTCCCTTGTTAATTATCCTGATACTACTAATACACAAAACATAATGGACTATACTTATTGTGCCAAAATGTTTACTATGGGTCAGGTATCCCGTATGCATTCTGCACTCAACTCAAACCTTGCAGGTCGTAATAATCTTTGGAATACTTCTAATCTGATCGCTACAGGTGTTATGGATTCTACTGCTGCCGGTTTCAGTTTTGTACCAAGGCCTGATATCAAACCAATACTTGAGTTTGCTGCTACCCGCGTACTTTATGGTGCTCAACCAACCCCTACTACTTACATGGATAATGTAAATTATTTCACCTTCCCCAATACACTTGTATCATTCCATAATGAATCATGGAATGATACGTTGACAAGTTTGAGATGGATTTTCTCCAATGGTGCAAGAGTATCAGATACTACTGCAACATCGGTGCTCACTAATAATTCCCTTATAATAAAAAATTATTTCACTCAGTCAGGATGGGTTGATCTTAAAATGATAGGCACCGGTAATAATACAGGTACAGATACTGCTGAATGGAAAAATGCAATATTTGTAGCAGATGCAACCGGAACACCTGGTAATACTTATGTAGAAGAATTTGGTCCTGGCGGGAGCGCTGCAAAATGGCCATATTTCAACTATTACAATAATGAATTTAAATGGCAGTTGGATACTACAGTAGGGTTTGATGATCATTACTGCATGAAGTATGTTGGTTATGATAGCAGAATTGTTTCTGACCCAATTAATCCAATATATCCTGTTACAGGTACACCTGCCGGTGATTTTGATGATCTTTTCAGTATACCGGTAGATCTGTCTTCTTTCACAGATACCGTTAACCTGAACTTTTATTACGCAAGTGCTTCCCGTTCCAGCGCTCTTGCTGATATAAATGATACAATGGAAATTGATTATGCTATCCCTACTAATATCAATTCAAATACAGTTACGTGGAAAAAATTGGCGATACTCTCTCAGGGATCTTTGATTAATAACGGAGCTTTATCTACAGAGTTTACCCCTACAGGATATTCTAATTGGGCACCACAGACAATAGGAATTCCTAAAGTTGCCAGAACTGCTTACACTACATTCCGTTTCAGGTATTGGCCGCATCCGGGTGCTGATGGTGTGTTCAGCAGCGGTAATGATTTTTACATGGACCGTGTTAACTTTAGCCGTATACCAGCATCTGTTAGCAGTGTTACCCTTACTGGTATGGATGTTGCTGTTGTGCCAAACCCTACCAGCGGCGATGCATACGTTGTTGTTAAAGATGCAGGCAACGTCACTGCTAAAGTAATAGTAACTGACATTACCGGTAAACAAGTATACACAACCAGCCAGGCTGTAACCGGCGGTGAAGCACAAATATTAATACCTCGTTCTGCAATTGCAGTTCCCGGAATGTACCTGATACAAACTACTACAGGTAATCAGTCACAGACTAAGAAACTGGTAGTATATTAATAGTCTTATATTTCTTTTTAAAATGGCTGTCAGCAATCGCTGACAGCCATTTTTTATTTAATGAAATATTGAAATAATAACTGGTGTAAGTGTATCTTGAACTTCACTTATTTGCGTTTATCTTTGTTGTAAATGAATTGATCATGGATCAGAGTATTGTATCTTTAAAACAGGCAAATATATATCAGGGCAATAGCCTTGTATTGAATAATGTGAACCTGGAAGTGGATAAAGGTGAGTTTATTTACCTGATCGGTAAGACCGGTACAGGTAAATCCAGTTTGCTGAAAACCCTGTATGGAGATATTTATCTGAAAGAAGGTGAAGGAAAAGTAGCCGGCTTTGATCTTAAAGACCTTACCTGGCAAAAGATACCCTTACTCAGGCGCAACCTTGGTATTGTATTTCAGGATTTCAGATTGCTTACAGACAGGGATGTTTATGCTAATCTTGAGTTCGTGCTTAAAGCTACGGGCTGGAAGGATAAGGCTCTGATGAGAGAGAAAATTGAAAATGTACTTACCAAAGTAGGCCTGAAAAATAAAGGAAACAAAATGCCTTACGAGATGTCGGGCGGTGAGCAGCAAAGGGTAGATATTGCCCGTGCATTACTGAATAACCCTATGCTTATTCTTGCAGATGAGCCTACAGGTAACCTCGACCCGGATACCACTGATGAGATCATGCAGCTGCTCTTTAATATTTGCCGCGATTTCCAAACTGCCTTTATCATGGCAACACACGATTATACCATTATTCAAAAATATCCGGCACGTGTGGTTCGTATAGAGCAGGGACAGGTAAAAGAAATTAGTGCTGCCGGTGTATAATTCAGGATTTTGGGAGTATCATCTTCAACAGGTGTTTTCCGAGGCTTGAAACAAGCAGGAATGGCACTAACCCCACAAATAAAGGGTTAAGCCGCACTAACCTTTGGTACGCACGCATTTCTTCTTTTCGCTTCTTCCATTCATTAGCACTGATACCGCCTGCTGATGTGAATGGCCTGACTATCTGGGTAAGTGGAATCTTAACAAAATAGAGCTTGTATTTATAGCCTATCCTCAGGCATAGATCAAAGTCTTCCATGTAGCGCATCTCAGTATTAAAACGAAAAGCTGCATTGTTTTTGATCACTATACAAGACGTAGCAATGAAGTTGCCGGGCAATAATTTTACAAATGGCAATTTATACACAGTTATACTTTCTGGTAGTTCCTTATCAATAATATTCTCCTGTGCGAAAGGATGATAAAACAGTGTGATCCCCGGTTGAGATACAAGCACAGTATTCAGCAGCATTAGCTTGTCTTTGTGCCATAAAGCACCTGTGTCAAGAAATGCGATGTAATTGCCTGTGGCTGCGTCCATGCCCTTATTGCGCGTGGCAGCGCTACCCTGGTTGGTAAGCTTTTGTATAAACTGTATTTTACCTGCATACTTGTTTTGCACCAGTTCTGCAGTATTATCCTTGCTGGCATCATCCACAACTATTATTTCATGTGCGGGGTATGATTGCGCCAATACAGAATCAATAGTCTGTTCAATAGATCCCGCAGCATTATAAACAGGAATAACCACACTGATCTTTATTTGATTATCACCGTGACCTTGCTCCATTTTTTATCTGTTAAGGGTTTATTATATCAAGAAGCAGTTTTGCATTATTGCACTTGTCATAGGGTTTTAACTGCTCTTTTCTATACAATATATCCTGCTGTGTAAATGGTTGTTGTGCCAAGTCATTTATCTTGGCGATAAATCCGTCTTTATCATTTGCGATATTGCAGGCGGCCCGCAGCCCTGTGCCATGTAGCATGGCGTCATTCACCAATACATGCCTGCCGCCAAATAAAGCGCTCAATAATTTCAGCTTCATGCCGCTTTGTTGAAAAGTGGGCAGTACGTGGATGTGCGCATTTTGTATTAGTTCTCCCATGGCCTCAGTATTGGGATTGGACACCAGTTTGCAGGCCGGCAACTGGTCGCAGGCATTTATAACATCTTTTGCAGGATCTTTACCCGCAATAATAACCGGCATTTGTATATTCGGAAATACTTCCTTCAATAAAAAAAGTACAGCTTCCCGATTTTCAGGATGAGAGAGATTGCCATGATACAGGCAGTAGTTTCCGGTTCCTGGAATACAACTTACCTGCTCATAAGGATGAAAAGGCGCAAGGAAAACATTGATAGCATTAGGATAGTGCTTGCTGAAATAATCATTATCCGTTAATGATAATGCAAAAAAAGTTTGTGCATCATTGAGGTTTGCTTCATATTTTTTTAGCAGGGCTGCCTCGGCCTTAAAATATATTTTTTTTAAAAGAGAAGTTTCCTTATCACACAACTGCAAATAGTAATCATGCTCTATATTGTGTGTCCGTATTGCTTTATGCCTGCTATGAAGAGCGGGATGTGTTATAAAAGCTGTGGTATGAACCCCTTCGAATAATATAGGGGCGTCAATTTCTTGCAATCTTTTCAGCAGGTTTTTGTCCTTGCGGGAAGATACTATGTATGGCAACGAAAGTGACATGCCCCGTAAACCGGTAACACGGGGGTAGTACCATACTTGTTTGCAATATTTCCCCAATACTTCAGCATGCGATCTTCCGTATTCATAGCAATGAAGATACAGCTCACAACCTGCTTCAGAAAGGCTCTTTATCTTATAAAATACATCTATTGCGCCACCATAATCAGGCGGATAAGGAATGTCAAAAGATATGATATGGAGTTTATTGTTCGGCAAGGCGTTCGTATATTTTCAGTAATGTTTTCGTTTCCTCCTGCCAGCAATATTTTTTACGTGCTTCCAGACAATTTTGCTGGAGCCTGTAGTAGTAATCTTTGTCATCAAGCAATTTTTTCAGTGCCGCGGCAATATTTTCGGGTGTAGGGTCATCTATCAGGTATGCGATTTCATATTGCCCGTTCACCCGTTCATACTCAGGATATTTTATACACAACTGTGGTACGCCATAGTGCATATAATCAAAGAATCGGTTTGCCAGTGAAAGCCTGTTGCTCAGACTGGTGTCTTCAAACAAGGTAATGCCTACCCATGCTTGTATAGTATAATCACTTAGCTGAGCAGGTGGAACATACCCCTTGAATATTACTTTATCCTCAACATTATATTGTTTTGCAAGCGCAAGTGCCTGTGCATAAAAATTCCCTTCTCCACATACTATTAGTTTTGCATTTACGGCTTGCATGGCTGGTATCAGTTGCTCAAAACATCTGCCCACATTCACTGCGCCCTGGTAAAGTATGAAGTGTTCTATCTTTTCCGGTATTTCTACGGGCTTCAGTATAGTGGCATTCCGCACAATGCCATAGTTTACACCGTATCTTTTCTTAAACTCCTCAGCATAACATTCGCCTATGGTATATCCCGTCTTAAAATTGGGAACTGTATGATTGCCGATCCACGTCCACATTTTATGCACCGCCGGGCGGGAGATCACTTCTTTCAGGTCAGTGAATATTTCATGGGCATCATAAACTCTTTTCTTACCACGCAACTTTGAAGCATAATAAACAGGTAGTATTGTATCCAGGTCTATAGCACATAGAATATCCACTTTTCGCAACAGTAGGAAAAAAAACAGGTTGAGCCAGTAATGAAAATACATCAACTTGCCCTGCTCTACAATAATAGGCAGCCGCACTTGCTTAAATGGTCGCTCCACCAATGGCTTGCTTGTCTTTCTTTTAAGGCCCACAAGTGTCACATCATAACCCGCATCTGCCAGCGAAGTACATATACGTATCATCCGCTGGTCATAATTCAGATCATTGGTTACAGTGCAAACTATTCTTTTTGGCATCATTAGCAGGGTAAAGATAAGTTGGATGATTGATTAGTTGATTGAATGGTATCAAATAGAATATCAAAATAAATATACAGAATATTCATACTATTCACAGGAGCGGATTTTATTAGCTTTGCACTGCTAATGAAAACGTTTGAACAATTAAGAATAGTATTTTTTGGTACGCCCGACTTTGCTGTGGGCTGTCTTAAAGGTTTGGTAGATGCAGGTGCCAATATAGTTGCAGTGGTAACTATGCCAGATAAGCCTGCCGGTAGGGGGCAGCAGTTGCAGGCTTCTGCGGTAAAACAATATGCCATACAAAAAGGGTTACCTGTTTTACAGCCCGAAAAAATGAAAGCGCCTGAATTCCTTGAATCCCTGCGCTCTTTTCAGGCAGACCTGCAGGTGGTAGTAGCTTTCCGTATGATGCCTGAAGTGGTTTGGAATATGCCGCCGATGGGCACTATTAATGTACATGGCTCTCTATTGCCGCAATATCGTGGAGCTGCTCCAATTAACTGGGCAATTATAAACGGCGAATCCGAAACAGGGGTCACCACTTTTAAACTGAAACATGAAATTGATACCGGGGATATTTTATTAAAGCAAGAAGTACCCATACTCGGTAATGATGATGCAGGTACAATTCATGATAAACTTATGAATGCCGGGGCAGAATTGCTGGTAAGAACCGTTAAGGGCATTGCCGATGGCTCTTTAAAAGAAGTACCACAAAGCAGTATCCCGGTTACTGGATTAAAACATGCACCGAAAATATTCAAAGAAGACCTTAAAATTGATTGGAACAAATCGGTAACAGAAATAAACAATTTTATCAGGGGTGTATCGCCATATCCTGCGGCATTTACAATGTTGGGTGGTAAGCAGATCAAAGTATACAAGGTGCATTTCTTGTCTGAAGCCCATTCACAGACTTCAGGTAATCATGAAACAGATAATAATACTTACCTCCGTTTCGCCGCAAAAGATGGCTTGGTATACATTGACGAGCTGCAAATGGAAGGTAAGAAACGGATGAACATAGTGGATTTCCTAAGAGGATATAGAGCGCCTGATAGCAAATAATAAAACGAGCCGGTATTGAGGGAAAGCCCCTTTAGGGGTTTGGGGTTTTCGGTGTCTGAAAATATTGTACCGCCAGCGCATACCCCTCCATTCCAAGCCCGCTGATAGAGCCTACACATTTAGATGAGATAAAAGAGGTTTTACGGTAATCTTCTCTCGCCAGCACATTAGAGATATGCACTTCCACCACTGGTATGCCTATTGCGCTCACTGCATCTGCTATAGCTATGCTGGTATGGGTATAAGCCCCAGCATTAAGTGCAATGCCATGCATCTTACCCATGCAGCTATGCAGGTAGTTAATGAGTTCTCCTTCCACATTGCTTTGATAACAATGTAGCTGCACCAATGGATACCGCTCCCTGAGTTGAGTCACGTATTGGTCAAAACTCTGGTTGCCATATATATGTGGCTCACGCACACCCAGCAGGTTCAGGTTCGGCCCGTTTACAATTGCAATCTGTAACATGATAATATGAAAGCACGCAAATTACACAAAACAATTAAGCTATTGAGCAATTATTGTTTTGTATTTTCACACTAAAGAATGATGATAAAACTAATTTTATCGCCATTCTTCATTGAGCCATTGAGCAATTAAGCCATTGAGCCATTACGGTAGAAATGTGGGAAGCATATCTTAAAGGATTTAAAGCATATTTACAATTAGAGCGGTCTATGTCTGATAATACGGTAGAAGCCTACCTGCATGACGTAGCCATGCTGTGCGACCATCTGCACGATGCCTATCCCGGAGTAGGGGTGGAGCAACTGGAGCTCGAGCACCTGCAATCCTTACTCGCTAACATATATGAACTTGGCCTCTCTGCGTATACACAAGCACGCGTATTAAGTGGTGTGAAATCATTCTTCCGATACCTGCTGCTTGAAGAGGTCATCAAAAAAGACCCTACAGAGCTTATTGATGCACCCAAAATAAGAAGGTCGCTGCCTCATGTACTCAGCATGTCAGAGATAGATTTGTTATTCGCAGCAATAGACCACAGCAAGCCGGAAGGCCAGCGAAATCATGCCATACTGGAGACAATGTATAGTTGTGGCTTGCGTGTCAGTGAAGTTATTGGTCTTTGTATCTCAAACCTGTATCTGGATGTAGGTTTTATAAAAGTAGTAGGTAAGGGCAATAAAGAAAGGCTTGTTCCTATTGGTGATGCAGCTGTAAAATATATACAGCTATACAGGGAGCATATCCGCAACCACCTTCCGGTAATAAAGAAAGGCAGTGAAGATATATTGTTCCTCAATCGCAGGGGGGCTGCGCTTTCGCGGGTAATGGTATTTATGATACTCAAAGACCTTGCCCTGAAAATCGGATTAAAACAAAATATTCACCCCCATACCTTGCGGCATTCTTTTGCCACACACCTTGTGGAGGGTGGGGCAGACCTGCGTGCCGTACAGGAAATGATGGGCCACAAAAGCATCACCACTACCGAGATTTACACACACCTCGACCGGGGCTATTTGCGCCAGACTTTAGAGAAATATCATCCTAGATTCAAATAGATTAATGGATTTAAAATAAGGTTTTTAAATTTGAGGAAAACTCCTTGAGGGGTTTTTGCGTTTTTAATTTTTTCTTTATGGCAAACGGGATACCAAAAACAAATACATTCTACGCCAAAGACCGTAAAGCATGGCGAAAATGGCTGGAGAAAAACCATACTTCCAGTACAGGTGTTTGGCTCATATATTTTAAGAAGGGTAGTGGCAAAACCCGTGTCGACTATAGTGATGCCGTGGAAGAAGCGCTTTGTTTCGGATGGATAGACAGCACTTTAAATCCAATAGACGAAGATAGCTACATGCAGTTGTTTACTCCCCGAAAACCTAAAAGTGGCTGGTCTAAATTAAATAAAGAACGCGTAGAAAAACTGGTTGAGCAAGGCCTTATGACAACCGCCGGGCTTGAAAAAGTAGATATGGCAAAAGAAAGCGGCACCTGGAATAAAATAGATCACATTGAATCTTTTGCAGTTCCGGCATTGCTGGAGAAAGCATTCGCAAAGAATAAAAAAGCAAAGACTTTTTTTGATACGCTAAGCAAGACCAATAAAAAATATATCCTTTATTACATAAGCAATGTGAAAAGCGAAGAGGCGAAACAAAAGCGCGTCACGGAGATAATTGCAGCCGCTAATGAAAACAAAATGCATGAAAGGTTCATAAGGCCGGCAAAACCTAAAAAGAAAGCGGAATAATTGGCTAGTTCACCGTTACAGTTATAGATAAGTTATTGATTGAATCAGGTATGGCTGGTGGCGTCAGCATCCAATGATATCCTGTACTGCTTGCTATATAGATCTCGGTCAATGGATAAGAAACATAATAGCCAATTCCATGCACATGCCTGTCATTAGGTACGTTCACACTATTGGGCATTTGGGCTCCTGTTATATTATAGTTTACATTTATTGAATCAATCGACTGGGAGCTATTGGAATCAATTACTTTCAGGTAAAAATATTGAGGCAAAACATCGAGTGGTTGCGTAGCCGTGAGGCCATTTGTTGGAAAAGCGCCATTCATATTCCAGAATATGGTATCGCCGATAGCTGCATTCGTAGCATTGGTTCCGTATGTGTAAGCAAAAATACTCACACCGCTACCTGAAGCGCCCACGAACGAAACAGAACTGTCAACCGCTATCGTAGTCGATGATCCGCTTACAGTAATATATATGGGGGTATAACTATCATTTTTGAAAACAATTGACGAAAGCTCACAAAAATTACCTGAATATCCGCTCGGGCATTGGCAGGTACCATCTATGCAGGAAGTTGCGCCGTTTTGGCAAACCACACCTTTGCATTTGTCTTTATTACACGAAGTATATATTATGCCAAAAAACGCACTGCATATCACAACCGCAGTTAATGTTACTAACTTGATTTTTGTCATTTTGCCTTCTCTTTTCTATTCAAATTGTTCTAAACATAATTTTCTAATACGTAAAAGTATGCGATTTTAAGCCAATCGTCCTGGGAATTCAATAATCTGGCCCTTTCAAAATATACCTGTAAAATTATCTTGTGTATATTTGTAAGATACAATATCTTAATAATAGAAATGCAGCTAGCACAACGATTAAGTTCAATAACAGAGCCACAGACGATTAAGATGGCAAAGTTAAGCCGCGAATTAAAAGCAAAAGGTATAAATATTGTAGACCTTAGTCTCGGAGAACCTGACTTTAAAACGCCCGAGCATATCTGTAACGCAGCCATAAAAGCCATCAATGATGGCTTTACTAAATATCCCCCGGTTGCAGGCATCCCTGATTTGCTCGAAGCTATTAGCATAAAACTTAAAAGGGATAACAATCTGGAATATGCTGCCAACGAGGTAATTGTTTCAACAGGAGCCAAGCAGTCTTTGGCAAATGCTGTTCTTTGTATCGTAGACCCCGGAGATGAAGTAATAATTCCTACACCATTTTGGGTCACATATGCCGCTCAGGTGCAGATAGCACGCGGCATAGTAAAGTATGTGAATTGCGGTATTGAAAACGACTTCAAAATAACACCGCAACAACTGGAAGCTGCCATCAATCCCAAAACAAAACTATTTATCTTTTCTTCACCATGCAATCCTACTGGTAGTGTTTATTCACGCGATGAGCTTGCGGCACTTGTTGCGGTTTTTAAACAACATCCGCAGGTCTCCATTATCAGCGATGAGATTTACGAATACATTAATTACACTGGCCGCCATGAAAGCATAGCCCAATTTGATGAGATCAAGGATAGGGTAGTTATTATAAACGGTATGTCCAAAGGTTTTGCCATGACCGGCTGGCGCCTGGGTTATATGGCAGGCCCAAGGGAACTAGTGCAGGCTTGCGAAAAATTTCAGGGTCAGATCACTTCCGGAGCAAACTCAATTACACAGAAAGCATCGGTAACCGCACTGCTTAGTGATCTAGCCCCTACTTATAAAATGGTAGAAGCATTCCGCCAGCGCCGCGATTATGTGATACCGGCACTCACTAAAATGCCCGGCCTCAAAATAAATAATCCTGAAGGGGCCTTCTATGCTTTTCCCGACGTCAGTTCTTTTTACGGAAAAAGTTATGGCGACCATAAAATTGCTAATGCCGAAGAGTTTAGTATGTTTCTGCTCAATGAGGCCCATGTCGCTACCGTTTGTGGCAACGCATTCGGTGAGGATAATTGTATACGCCTTTCTTTTGCTACATCAATGACCAATCTTATGGAAGCAATGGAGAGAATTGGAAATGCATTATCTCGGCTAAAGTAATTACGGCAGTTTTTCCTGTTGGGGATTATTTTTTATTGTAGCAGGATCGGCCTTTATTTTTTTCTTGACATGGGGCTTCCTTTTCTTTACGGTATCAACCTTGCTTTTTATTATAGTATCTATCTTTCTGCTACTGTCTATCTTGTTTGCTATTGTAGTATCGGCTTTCATAACCGGCTTTGGTGGCTCAGGTATTTTTACTTGCATCCGTGTCGCCACCGGCAACATTTTATTATACATAGAATCTAATTCTTCCGGATGCGCCTTATACCATTCAAGGCTGGCAGCAAATTCTTCAGCAGTAATATTGTAGTGTTTGAAAATAGTTATATAAAACCCGGCGAGCGAATCCGTATTTTTCATACTGCTCCTCCGCACCGAGTCTTTTATATTCACGCTGTACGCCTCTGCAAGGTTTATGTCAAGCAATATTTTTTGCATTACATTATGCGGCAAATGGTTACTGGATGATCCATTTTTACAGGCAAACAATAAGAACACTAAAAGGATTATTGGTATAACTCGGTACATCTGCTTTTTTGGATTTTTTGACTCATGACTCACGACTAGTGACTTACGACTTTTCACTCTATCGGAGCGCATTATATTTTCCTGAGTTTGGCACATCAAGTGCATCAAGCAGGGTTATATATTGGGCCCGTTCATTCTTAGGCGCACTTCCCAATAAATGAATAAATTCATCACTCTTTGCATTAAACAGGAATTGCAGATACGCCGAACTCGGATTTTCTTTGTTCACATCATACAGTTTTTTGATGTTGCTCAGTATCCTTGTCCTCGATTCATTTGGCTTGGCATACATGCTGTCCAGGCTCTCCCGGTGCATTGTGTACCAGAATTTGCGCACATCACCAAAGCGGGCATTCATCATCTGGTCTATGATCCAGTAGCGGTTGCGCGTACTTTCCACTGCTTTCCATCCGCTTACGCCCTTGCCATCCGGTGCATTATTTACCACATTTTGGGCTTTTCTCATGAAATTGGTCCCGCCATTTGGTGAGAAACTGTCATAATCAAGTGCCAGTATTATGTACGAGTAATAAGCAAGTATTGCAGTAAGGTTGCCTGCCAAAGGGTCAATCCCCGATACCGCATTATCATCAAAGTGCAGCGGTGTAAATGGCGAAAATTTGAAAGCCACATCTTTATCCTGGTAATCTATAAGCTTTGATGTGTAAGTGCTGTTATAAACCGGCCTTGTAGCTTGTATGCTCATATTTGCGCTGTAAGATTCCGGATCATTGTTTATATTATTTGCAGTCAGGTTTATCAGGATATTGCAGTCTATTTTTTCGGTGGCCCCCCATTCATCACTAGTCCATTTCTGACTGTTCATAAAGTCATTCATCGCCTTTTGCATTGCGTTGAATACCTGCGCGTCTACGCCCGTTATCTTATCATGCATCACAGATACCCGACAGTTAAATTCCTGCGCACCACCCCTTGTCACACAGAGGAATATGATACAAATACTAAGAAATTTTTTCAGCATGTTGCAATTCTAAAATATGGTTAACAATAGCTATTGCTGCATCTTTTTTGCTCTGCAGCGGCAGTGCTATCGGCTTTCCTTCCTGCCGCAGTAGCGTTATCTTGTTGGTGTCAACCCCAAAGCCCGCACCAGCATCATTCAGTGAGTTCAGCACTATCATATCCGCGTTTTTCTTCACCAGCTTTTCCTGTGCATGTGCCAGTTCATCATTCGTCTCCAGCGCAAAACCCACTAACGTTTGCCCCGCCTTTTTTATTTTGCCCAGGCTCGCAAGTATATCATCTGTCTTAGTCAGTGCCAGGGTAAATTCTTTTTCATTCTTCTTTATTTTCTGCGCTTCGCGCACCTGCGGCCGGTAGTCAGCTACTGCCGCAGCCAATACAGCTATCTGCACATTTACAAAAGCCGCTATACAAGCATCATACATATCATGTGCGCTTTCCACCTTCACGGTCTTTATGCCTGCCATATCGGTATGCTCATGGCTAGGTCCCAGTACCAGAGTCACCTGTGCACCTTTCGCGGCCAGCGCCTCCGCAATCGCTATACCCATCTTGCCCGACGAAAAATTCCCTATAAACCTTACCGGGTCCAGCCGCTCATACGTTGGCCCGGCTGTTACAAGTGCCTGTATCCCTTTCAATGGTCTTTCCGTCCCGAATAACGCTGCCAGGTGCTTCACCATATCTTCCGGCTCAGCCATCCGCCCATCACCCACCAGCCCACTTGCCAACTCACCATGCGCCACAGGTATTATATGGTTGCCAAACCGCTGTATCTTCCTGATGTTACTTTGTACACTGGCGTGAAGCCACATATCCTCATCCATCGCCGGCGCAATAAACACCGGGCACCTTGCCGACAGGTACACAGCACATACCAGGTTGTCACACAGCCCATTCGCCAGTTTGCCCAGCGTATTGGCGCTGCATGGCGCTATTATCATTACATCAGCCCATAGGCCTAGTTCAACATGGTTGTTCCAGGTTGCCCCGTCACTCACATTCGCCAGCACCGGGTGCTTTGATACGGTAGCCAGCGACAACGGGCTCACAAACTGTGCCGCAGCATCCGTCACCAATACACGTACCTCTGCACCGGCTTTCACCAGCAAGCGCACAAAATGCGGCGTCTTATACGCCGCAATGCTACCCGTAACTGCTAATACTATTTTTTTGCCTGCTAAAGACATGCGATAAAGTTACGATAAAAGCCTCAAATGGCTAAATTGCCATATAGCTAAATAGTTAAAATTGAAGAAAACACCGCAAATGGAAATTCCTTTACTTACTCACCTTATTGTTACCATTTTACCGTACGTTCCTAATGTGGTCGAGCAGTTAACTATGTAGACACCTGGAGGCGTTTCAAGATGTAATGTTATGGGTTTATTGGTTGTTGCAGTGATCTCTTCCACTTTTTCGCCCAATATATTGATTAACGATATAGTAGCCCATTCTTCTTTATCAGAAGATACATATACATTGAATGTTCCTTCATTAGGGTTTGGATAAATGGTTACATCATTTTTTGAAAGCACCGTCATCTTTACTTTAGTAGTAGTGCTATCAAGCGGGCTATTAAATACACGGATACGGCTGTTATTCCAATCCACAAAATACACATTGTTGAAATGGTCTACAGCAATGTCTACCGGTTGGTTTAGTTCCGCATCAACAGCCGGCCCACCGTCTCCGCTATAACCCGGTGTGGATGTCCCTGCCACTGTAGTAATTATGCCAGTAATGGCGTCAACTCTGCGGATGACATTATTATAACAATCACAAATAAATACATTGCCTTGTTTGTCCATCGTTACGCCACCTGGGTAGTTCAGTTCTGCTGAGGTTGCAAGTCCGCCATCACCGCTATATCCTAGTGTGCCATTGCCTGCAATTGTAGTAATTATCCCTGCGGTATTTACTTTCCGTATGCGCTGGCCGCCATTATCTGTCACAAGCAGGCTCCCTATAGAGTCCATGCGAATGTAATTTGGGTAAGATATTTCCGCTGCTGAGGCCGGCCCGCCATCTCCTGTCGACCCGGGTACTCCTGTACCTACCACGGTGGTTATAATACCTGAGGTATCTATTCTACGTATACGGTGATTATACTGGTCTGCCACAAAAAGGTTACCTACCGAATCTACCGTAATGCCTAATGGATAATCAAATTGTGCCGATAGAGCCGGCCCACCGTCTCCGCTAAATCCCGGCGATCCGGGCATACCTGCAATAGTGGTGACAATCCCCGTGTTCGCAATTTTACGGATGCAATGATTGTCATAGTCCGAAAAATAAACAACACCTGCCTTGTTTACTGTTACACCTCCGGGAATACCCATTTCTGCCGAGTCGGCAAGGCCGCCATCTCCGCTAAACCCATATATCCCATCTCCGCCTTTTGTTATTATAACAGCAGCAGGGCCAAGCTTTATTTGCCTTACCCGGTAGTTGAGCCGGTCGCCTATATACAAGCTCCCGTAATCAATTCCGCCAAATGAAAGAAAACCCGGAAAATTTATTTCCGCAGCGAGTGCCGGGCCGCCATCACCGCTATATCCTGCTGTTCCATTCCCAACAACCGTTGTGATGATTTGTGATTTTGAAATATACCCCGACAAAAGAAAGACCAATAGAAACAAATGGCGGGTAATAACCTTTGCCGAAAAGTAGTTTTTAAACCACAACTATCCGAAACTTTTTTGCCTGAATAGCGGCCATACCTTTGGTTAAGAACGACCAAAACACAAAAATATGGGGCTATTCAAACGTAGTAAAAATAATAACAAACCGTTACTGCGCCAAATTCTGGATTTAAT
>CAIRZD010000335.1 GCA_903882965.1 uncultured Bacteroidota bacterium | reverse complement strand
CAAGATCTTTTTTATTTTTATTCAAAGCACGCTCCACATCCGCTGCAGTTTTAGCATAGATGCCCGCCGATACTTCATCCCAATCATACCTATCAAATACTTCCTTGAACATCTAATGTCAATTTAAAAACTCAGTCAATGGGCTGCTGCTCTCTGCATAAGCCTTTACCATACCCAATTTGGCACAGTAGGCAATTCGCCCTGCCTCCACTGCCATTTTAAATGCGAGCGCCATTCTCACCGGATCTCCAGATACTGCTATTGCAGTATTTACCAATACCGCAGCTGCACCGATCTCCATTGCGGCAGCTGCATGACTTGGCGCACCTATACCTGCATCAATAATTACCGGCACATTACTCTGCTCTATGATTATTTGCAAAAATTCCAATGTTTTCAGTCCCATGTTGCTGCCTATGGGCGCTCCTAAAGGCATCACTGCTGCTACACCAACCTGTTCCAGGCGTTTGCACAATACAGGATCTGCATGAACATAAGGCATTACAATAAACCCTTCCTTTACGAGTATCTCTGCGGCTTTTAATGTTTCTACGGGATCGGGCATCAGGTATTTGGGGTCGGGGTGTATCTCCAGCTTTAGCCAGTTTGTTTGTAATGCTTCTCTTGCCAACCGGGCAGCGAACACTGCCTCCTCTGCATTACGCACCCCGGAAGTATTGGGCAACAAATTGATATGTGCATGACGCAGGTGCTGCAGAATATCATCATCTTCGCCATCTATATTTACCCGCTTCAATGCTACGGTCACCAGCTCTGAACCTGAAGCCAGTAATGCTTCTTCCATTATATTGTGGTTACCAAACTTACCCGTGCCGGTAAATAAACGTGAAGCAAATGTTTTGCCTGCTATAATGAGTGAATCATTCATTTTATTCTAGTTTAATAAACTTTTAAATCTACGTGCAGCGTCCGTAACATCCTGCGCATTTGATATAGCACCTGAAACAGCAATGCCATACAAACCGGTATCCACCAAACCAGGAACGTCTTCAATGGTAATACCTCCTATTCCAATGAGTGGCGGGATGGGATACATATCTGAATGTTTTAGCTCCTCAAATATTTTTTTATAACCTTCAATACCGAGTATGGGGCTTAATTTTTGTTTGGTTGTTGTAAACCGAAAAGGACCAAGGCCCAAATAACTAACCGGTTTGCCCTTGAAATGAAGAATGTCCGCCGTGTTATTTACCGTAGCGCCGGTAATGGCATTTCTCACCAGTAGTTCGTTTATATCATCCATAGATAAGGGATCATCCTGGCCAACATGTACGCCATCTGACCGGATGTCCAATGCCAATTTTACATTATCATTGATAATAAATGTGGCATTATACTTTTTACACACAGCCTGCACTTCGAGTGCAACAGTTTTGTATTCGTCGTACGAAACATCTTTTAGCCTTAGCTGTATCCAGTCAATACCACCCATGCAGGCTTGCTCTGCAGCGGCAGCGTTAGTAGTGATAAATTGCAGTTTACTTATCTTCCTCATAATTGTACCGGGTTATGATAACCTAATAATGTTTCATTACTTGCCAGAAATTTATAAGTATATGCATTTGCATTTTCACCAGCTACCTCAATATCATTCCCTAATGCGAGTTGAGCAGTGAGTGCCGATGATAACACACAACCACTGCCGTGCTTCTCTCCTTTTGGCAAGCGGTCGTTCGGAAATGCATAGGTATGGTCTTTTGTAAAAAGCAGATCAGTAATTATACTTCCCGTACCATGACCACCTTTAAGATATACGTTCACTGTTTCACTGCAAGTTTCTAATTTCTCTTCAAGATCATCTGCACCAAACAACAGGTTTGCTTCTGGAATATTTGGTGTAATACAATACACTCCTTCTATCATTTGCATAAACTGCTCCGGCAAAATCTCATGAAATTCAAATCCTGCACTGGCTTTCAATACCGGATCGTAAACGATCACAGGGTCAGTTATTTTTTCTTTCAGGAATTTAATTACCTGCTGCAATACATCCATGTTTTCTATCAACCCGATCTTTATATGCCTTACATCAAAACGCCTTAATAACACTTCTATCTGGCTGATGATCTTATTTATATCTATCCAATCCACTTTTTCAAACTCAATATCATTTTGCCATGTAAGTGCAGATACAACCCCAAGGCCATATACCCCGTTACTTTCAAACGTTTTAATATCCGCAAGTATTCCGGCCCCTGCCGAGGGGTCGAAGCCTGCTATTGAAAGGACATATGTCTTGTTGGTTGGCATTTTGCAAACAATGACTTATTGATATATCTCTCCTCCTGTTTCAACAAATTCTTTCGACTTCTCTTCCATGCTCTTTTGCAGTTCTTCTTCCTGTTTTGAGTAATCACGAATATCCTGTGTGATCTTCATAGAGCAGAAATGCGGACCGCACATAGAACAGAAATGCGCGATCTTAGCGCCATCGGCAGGCAACGTTTCATCATGGAATGATCTTGCGGTTTCAGGGTCGAGGGATAAATTGAACTGGTCCTCCCAACGAAATTCAAACCTTGCCTTACTCAACGCATTATCCCTGAATTGTGCGCCGGGGTGGCCTTTTGCAAGATCGGCAGCATGAGCAGCGATCTTGTATGTAATAACACCATCCTTTACATCTTTTTTATCAGGTAAACCAAGATGTTCTTTTGGTGTAACATAACACAGCATAGCTGTGCCATACCATCCTATCATTGCAGCACCAATAGCCGATGTAATATGATCATAACCCGGAGCAATATCAGTGGTAAGCGGCCCAAGTGTATAAAATGGCGCTTCTGCACAACACTCCAGCTGTTTGTCCATATTCTCCTTGATCAGGTGCATAGGCACATGGCCGGGGCCTTCTATCATCACTTGAATGTCATGTTTCCACGCAATCTTTGTAAGCTCGCCAAGCGTTTCCAGCTCGGCAAATTGCGCTGCGTCATTAGCATCAGCAATAGAGCCAGGCCTTAAACCGTCACCAAGAGAAAAGCTAACATCATAAGCCTTCATTATCTCGCATATCTCTTCAAAATGAGTATACAGGAAACTTTCCTTGTGATGAGACAGGCACCACTTAGCCATAATACTACCTCCGCGGGACACAATACCTGTAACACGTTTCGCTGTAAGCGGTATATAACGCAGCAGGACGCCAGCATGAATGGTAAAATAATCTACCCCCTGCTCGGCCTGTTCTATCAATGTATCCCTGAAAATTTCCCAGGTAAGGTCTTCTGCTTTGCCATTTACTTTTTCAAGCGCCTGGTAGATGGGCACCGTACCTACGGGCACGGGGCAGTTACGTATTATCCATTCCCTTGTTTCATGTATGTTCTTACCGGTAGAAAGATCCATTAATGTATCACCACCCCAGCGGCAGCTCCACACCGCCTTTTCCACTTCTTCTTCTATACTGGAGGATACGGCCGAATTACCAATATTGGTATTGATCTTTACAAGGAAATTCCTACCAATGATCATCGGTTCACTTTCCGGGTGATTAATGTTTGCAGGTATGATAGCGCGGCCTGCAGCTATCTCATCCCGTACAAATTCAGGTGTGATAACCTTTACAGGAGTATTAGCCCCGAAGCTATGACCCTTATGCTGTTGCCACAGTTCGCTGTTGTTCATCATTTCATCTATACGCTGATTTTCGCGGATAGCTATATATTCCATTTCAGCAGTGATGATCCCTTTGCGGGCATAATGAAGCTGCGATACATTGCACCCCGTCTTTGCCTTCATAGGCATCCTGATATGCTCAAACCTGAGCGCATCCAGCTCTTTATCGGCCATGCGTTCATTGCTGTAGTGTGCAGAAAAATCTGCGAGCTGCTCCACATCTCCCCTGCCCCTTATCCAATCTTCCCGCAGGCGGGGCAAGCCCTTGGTAATATCTATTGTAGCAGTAGGGTCAGTATACGGGCCACTGGTATCATATACAGTTACTACAGGGTTAGGTATGATCTCCTCTACACCAAATGATTTGGTTTTGGTAGGGCTTACAGCTATTTCCCGCATAGCCACTTTTATATTATGCAGTTTGCCCGGTACAAATATTTTCTTAGACCCGGAATAAGCACCCGAAGTAATTGTACTCCCGCTTGGCATTGTGTCTTTTTTCATATTGGTCAATTAAATGTTTTGGAATAATATTTTACAATTTCCTATCCTCCCTGTGTTGCTTTAATCAGTGTTATCTTATCATCGTTTTGCAGTGCATAAGTCTTCCATTCCGCTGCCGGCACCACATTATTATTAATGGCGATCGCTATACCTTTTTGTGAAGTAATGTTGAGCGTTTCAAGCATAGCTGCAATATTAGCTTGCCCGGGCACTTCGTGTAGTTTATTGTTGACGTAAATATTCATACAACTATTGTTGTTAATAAATTCAACTCATAAACTTTAAGAGGAAAAGATAAGATAGTATCTGTTTGCTTCTTCCCTTCGCAGGCATTATCCTGTCCAGGTTCAAAGGGTATGATCTCAGCCGTTTCTCATTTGGCACCCCTAAAGTCTAAAACAAATTTACGTGATATTCTAACACAAAATCATTTATTCTCCCAATAAATGCGCTTATATAAGTTTTGACAATCCCACAAAAAGCAGGGTTGTCAAATCTTATATATGCTATAATGGCTTATTGTCCATCAGTTTTAGCATCTTTTTTAGCTTTCTTATCAGCTTTTCGTTGTGCTTTACGATCTGCTTTAGTATCAGGCTTGGTGGCGGTGGCAGGTGGATTTTGGGCATCCTCCTTGGCTTGTTCGGCCTGTTGTTTTTTACGTTCTTTGTTTTTAAAGTATCCCTTCAAGAGAAAATTATGTTTCGCGGCATTCATATTTTCACTGAATCCTGCTGTTCCGGCCTTCATATTACTCATACTGGCATCGAGGTTTTTTGCGATGCTGTTATCATAGATCAGTCTTCCAATGTTTCCTTTTCCCGAACTTATCTGGGTTGCAATGCCTGCGAGGCCATCTGTGATCACCTCTGCATTACTTGCAATATGCTGTACCTTACTGATTATTGCGCCAAAATCAGCAGGATCCACCGATGTTATACGCGCACCGTTACTGATAACTACTGAATTAGCCGAGGTTGAAGCAATTGATATCAGTTTATCCCCCATTAGCCCATCAGAGCCTATGCTGGCAATAGCATCACTTTTTATGAATGGATGTGTTTTTTCATCTATTATCATATCCACCCTGGCCAGTGTATCTGATATGATCTTGATATTGACTACCGTGCCTACATTGATACCCACAAACCGCACATTATTGCCCGCTTCAAGACCTCCCACGTTTTTAAATGTGCCGTATATATGAAAGGTGTTCCCAAACATATTTTTTGTTCTTCCGATCAGGAAAATTGCAACAATAAGCATCAAGAGGCCTATAACAGTAAAAATTCCGGTTTTGATCCTTTGCCCGTATGTAGCTTTCATATTTGTATCATTTAAAAAAAGAGTTAATAAAATTATCTTTTGAATGTTCCAATTCATCAAATGTGCCTTCCTTCACAATTGCACCTTTATCCATAACAAGGATACGGTCTGCGGTGATCTTGGCACAAGCAATATCATGGGTTATAATTATAGACGAAACATGATAGTTCTGCTTCATGCTGAGAATCAATTCACTGATTTCTTTCGAAGTAATGGGGTCAAGGCCCGTGGTTGGCTCATCATAAAGCATTATTTCCGGCTTAAGGATCATGGTCCTTGCAAGGCCTATGCGCTTGCGCATACCTCCTGAAAGTTCTGATGGCATTTTATCTATCGCATCAGGAAGACCAACACCATTGAGAATTTCATTTATTCTGTTTTCAATGTCTTTTTTATCATTAAGCTTTAATACCCTCCTTAAAGGAAATTCAAGATTTTCCCGTACTGTCATAGAATCATAAAGTGCCCCGCTCTGAAATAAAAACCCTATCCGCACACGCAATTCTTTCAGTTTATTTTCTGATAAAGCAGATACATCCTGGCCAAAGACTTTTACATCGCCTTTGTCCTGCGTCAATAAACCAACAACACACTTGATAGTAACGGATTTGCCTGTACCCGACTTACCTAGAATAACAAGGTTCTCACCTTTTTTAAGATCCAGGTTTATATCACGTAACACGGTATTATCACCAAATGATTTAGCCACATGGCACATATTAATTACCGTATCGCCGCCACCCCCTTTAATTTCCTCTGTTTTAGTATCGTTGCTCATGATATCTCATCCTATTAATAATCCAAACACCTTTACGCTTTTGAGGGTTATCCTTTCGCGTTTCTCAAAAAACTTAAAATCAATAACCCAAAGCACTTGTAAGTTGCACAGCAATTGCGTCTATAACTATTATCCATAAAGACGAACTTACTACCGCCGAATTGGCGGCTATACCAACGCTCTCTGTGCCACGGTCTGAATTATATCCTTTATAACAACCTACAAACCCTATTGCAAAACCAAAAAATATAGTTTTAATAAACGCAGGAATAAGATCGCCAAACGTAATACCTGTAAACACTTTATGAAAATACAATACCGCACTCACCTTACCACTAACATTCATTCCTGCATAGCTACCCAAAAGCCCTAAGCCCTCTGCTACTACAGTAAGAATGGGCACCATACAAATACAAGCAAGGATACGTGTAACCACAAGATATTGGATAGGATTACCGCCGGATACTTCCATCGCGTCTATCTGTTCTGTCACCTTCATGCTGCCTAGCTCTGCACCTATACCGGAAGCCATTTTGCCTGCACAAATGAGCGCTATGATAACAGGACATATTTCACGCACTAACGAAATAGCTACCATGCGGGGTATAAAACTCACTGCCCCAAATTCTTTCATAGTAGGCTCCGACTGTAAGGTCATCACAAAACCAACAATAAAACCCGTAATAGCCACCAAAGGAAAAGAACGGTAACCGATCATATAACACTGGCGTATGAATTCGTTCCCCTCAAAATCCCATCGGAAAATATTTCTAAAAAAACGAAACATAAATAAGACCTCATTACCCGATTCTACCAGTATTTTCTTATAAAATATATCCTCAGTGTTTTCCATTATGATCCTTAAATTTTATTAAAAATTCCAGTATTACATTTTTGATATATGCCTGAATAAGAGATACAGAAGTAAAACCATGCCAATAGAATATCTGGCATGCACGCAATCAAAATATGCACTGTAAATATTTGCCCTGATGTGCAGGTAGTAAAAGACATGCAGCTGTGCTGAAGCTGAACAGGCAATAAGATGAAATACCTACCTCCGGAAAGAAATTGCTTAATACTCAGGATTATTCATCTTTCATTTATGCTTATCCTCTATCTTCTCCAGTTTATCTTCGTCTTTTTGCGCTTTTCTGTCTTTCTTCCTATCGGTATTTTGCAATTTGCTGTTATTTTTCATTTCTCTTTTTTCTTCCTTCCTTGCTACCCGCTCTTCCTTTGCCGGCCTGGCCACCTGGGCCATTGAAAAATTACTTGCTAATACAAATACTAAAAACATAATTCCCATATACTTTTTCATGATCGCCTCCTTTTCACGCAATACATATTAGTTATGCACGCACTAATGAAATAGAACATAATCCATGCCATCAAAATTGCTAAATGTTAAGGCGCTCTTAAAGCAGGGAAAGAATCATTAATTATTATTAATATACAACTTTGTAAGTCTGTAATTAAACGGCTTAACACGTTATCAACAATATATTTTCACAATAAGAAATTATAACTTTATTTTTCTAATTTTAGAGGTATTGAAATAACGGGGGATCAATGGCATGATAAGTATCCGGCTACTTTTACTCTTTTCTATATTACTGCCTGTTTTT
>CAIRZD010000334.1 GCA_903882965.1 uncultured Bacteroidota bacterium | reverse complement strand
TTCGCAATATGGTATAATGTATGACGTGACAGAAATGAAAATGCGAGAGGCTCAAATATTGCAATCAGAAAAGAACTTCCGCATGATGATGGATCAAATGCCTCAATATGTATTTCTTAAAGATGAGCATGGAAAAATTATGGTAACTATACCCACTTACACGAAAATATAAAATAAGTTTAATTTGACAACTTATATAAAAAGCCTACTTAAACGGTAGGCTTTTGTTTTCTGCGTGGATGGTTTGGATTTGGAATATTTGGTGTCAATATCCGGTATGTAATTTTAGGGCTGTCACTGTTCCTTACCACATGCAGGAATCGGGCTATGTTGCCATCATCACGCATGTTATATCGGGTAGCAAATTCATTACAATAGCGGTGTAAATGTTGAGGACTCATGTAATGGTAGATGCCTATGTAGCCCCTCTTTAACTGGCTCCAAAAATTTTCAATGTTCTGTGTGTGAAATTTATTGCCGTTTCTTTCGGTGATATAACCACCTTCCTGATGTTTTACTGTGATGTGATTGTAAGCATTCCCGATAGTGCTGTATGACTTGTAAGCATCGGTTACAATCGTCGCCCCATTAACTACATTGTTGTCTATTATCTGCGTCAATGTTTCTGCGCTCGTGTCTTGTGTTACGAAGGTCATTACACGACCGCCTTTTTCTATCAGCCCTACAACTGGTGTCTTATCCGCTGCGCTTCTGCCTTGTGAACCTTCAATTTTCTTATCCTTATGACGATTTTTATTCTTGCCGCCAACATAAGTTTCATCAGCTTGCACCGTCTTGCCATCTTCACCCAATAATTCTGTTGCTGTATCTGCTAACATGGTGCGTATCTTATGGTTCATCAGCCAACCCGTCTTTTGGCTCACGCCGAGGCGTGTTGCAAGTTCTACGCTGCTAATTCCTTTCTTACTTGTTGTGATTTCATAAATAGCCTGAAACCATTTGCGCAATTCTACCTTTGAACCTTCGTATATACTACCTGTGCGAACAGTGAAAGGTAAACCACACCCTGATTCAGAGCAGCGATAAGAAGGTATATCCTTGAACATGCCACGTGCTTTTACTTTGTATGCTTTCTTAGCTGTACCGCAATGTGGACATACGGGAACACCACCTTCCCATCTTTGTTGCTCATAGAACTCATAACATGTCTTTTCATCCTTGAAGTAGTCGTTGAATTCGTGTAAGGTTTTGAATGTAAACATGGCTATCGGTTTGTTCTACAAAGATACGTAAACTTAGTGGAAGTTACACGTAAATTTGAAAGTATTTTTTGTTAAAGTTGTTAAACCAATTGAAATAAATCTATACTTTTGTAACATAGTGATCCCGACTGGATTCAAACCAGCAACCTACCGTTTAGCAGACAGTTGCTCTAATCATTGAGCTACGGGACCATAAACGAATACGCCACCGCCGCAAACGGTGGTTTTTTCATTTATGCAAATCTCAAACATCGTTTTACAAGAATGCCTAAAAACGGTAGAAAGAATTAGCGGAAAATGGTAGAAAACAGTAGAAACGGTTGTAACTCGCTACAGGATTGATTTTTCATAAATAGAATACATGGTCAAATATTGCCCACGTAGTTCGTCTTCCTTTTTACCGAGGTGTGGTTTTATCTTAGAGGCTATGGATTGAGTTTCTTTTAGTGTTTTATATTCTCCATTAATTGCGAACTTATTAAACGCTAAATTCACAACAAAAGCAGGAACAGATTTAGTTGAGCCAGAAAACAGTAACCATAGTAAGTACAAGAGTGATGTATGATTTTCAAGCCAATTACACCTACCATTTTCCTCTTTCCCGAAAATGTATAGGAAGGATATATCGCTGAGGGTAAATTTATTCTCATGCAATGCGTTTGATATTGATATCAATTTATTTTCTCCATGCTTCCAAAATGAAGGAATTACTATATCGGGCATATCTTTAGGGTGCTGTGTCTTTCGACCGCCTGGATATGCCATTTTGTGTAACACTCCATCCCCACTGTAAATTATATCCGTTGCTTTATTCAGAAGATATAATCTACCGGCGTTTGTAAGTCTAATTTTGGTTTCATCATCATATAATTCAACCGCTTTCTGATCCAGTAACAGTGCAAGAATGTCTTTAAAGGTATTTTCGGCAACACCCGATAGGTTCATCAAAATATCGCACATATAGTCGCCATCTCTTAGCCACGTTAAAATATGCTCTGCTTTATATGTGCAATAAAGTTTGTACTCTTCAATACTCATTAGGCACAAAATATAAAAAATGCCATGTTTTTGCAGGCATTTTTTATATTTTTATGATTCCAAACGATTTGCCTATGTAGAAATCAAAATAGTAAGTATTACTCGTATGCTGCCGCTATAAAATTCGACACTTTACCAACGCAGCTTCCGGTACAGATATGATGTGGTGCGCCTCAAAAAAGGCGTAGTCGTGTCTTTTGTATCGGAATGGGCGTCGAATCCCAATAGCGGCAGGAATTACGGCTACGTCTTTTTTATGCTTAAAAACCACTACAATAATGAAACATAATTTTACAATACTTTTCATGGTGGCCGTTATGTTACTTGGCTGCGGCAATAAGAAGAAAAAAAGGGAATATTATATTCAACGGCACGAATTGGCTGCTAAGTATAACGCACTTACTGAAAATTCAGATCTTGATGGGTATGTATATCAATTACAGAAAAAGATAGTTAATGGGAATAAACTCCTATGTTTTCCTGCTGATGTAAAGGAACTATCCCGGAATGATAGCACTTGTACGCTTCGGCTTAAGCTATGGAAAAGTGAAGAAGATAGATACTATGTAGCCGATTTAAAAGTTAGTACTGATGTAGCCGATAGACTGAATGAACAATTACAGAACAAGGAAAAGGAACAAGCTGGTACTTTTCTATTTCATGTTTCTCAAATTAATCTTGATGAGGGGCAAGCCACTTCTAGCACAAATGAAGAAGGAGATACCTATGACTACGATGTGTTGATAGTGAGATTCAAAGGAGAATTGATTGACTTTTTTATTTACAATAAAAAAGCAGACAAATGAAATTCAGAGATAGATTTTCAACAGTAAATAAAACTACCTTGACTATAGTTGCTCTTTTGTTTGTGGTAGTTGTATTAATCTGCATTAATGCCTATCAAGGTCATAGGATAAATCAACTTAGCAATAAGATAAACTCATTAAGCAACGACGTTGAGCGAGCAGGCAACGATGCAGATGAAGCGCAAGAAAAATCAAAACAAGCACAAGACGATGCAGATCAGGCAAATGAAAAGGCGGAGGAAGCCCAGCAAGCGGCAGATGAGGCAAATGAAAAATTACATCAATGAAGTCAGTAAAAATAATACTATCAATATTATTGCTATTATGTTTGGCCCCTATGCCATACGGCTATTATCAGTTTGTAAGGATTGCTGCTTGTGTTGGGTTTCTTTGGCTTGCATATAGCTACTCAAAACAGCCGCTATTATTGCTGCCCTGCATAGGTATCGCCATTCTTGTAAATCCCGTAATTAAAGTGTATTTCAATAGGCATACATGGAATGAAATTGATATTGCGATAGCTATACTTTTAGTTATTTGGATTATTATAGATTTAGTAAATTGGAAATTCAATGGAAGAATTAAATAAACAACCTAGCCTTGAATCACTCCAACATCTTACTAAAGATGAGCAGGAAAAGGAATTGAAAAGCGCAATAGCTGCCAGTGAACTTGGTAAAATGAACGATAGAAAGCGCAAGGCAATTGAATCTGTAAAAAAATTGATGCACAAAAGATTTGGCACACAAAATTAGTATCTTTGCACTATGTCAGCCGACAAAAAGGGAACACCACCCAGCAGGGCTAAGAAGCCACGAACCAAGAAGTACGAAGAACCTTTAGTGGTTACTGGTACTTTTATGGACGTAATAAAAGCCTCTGTCAAGGATGCAAAGAGCAGGGACAAAAAGAAACCGTAAAAATTCCTCTTTATGGTCAAATTAAACTTATTTTATATTTTCGTGTAAGTGGGTATAGTTACCAAAATTATTTATGCCAATGATAATTATTGTAAACTGTATAATATTAGTTTAGATAAAATTATAGGGATGGATTGGCAAAGTTATCAAATGGGTGCCGACGCTTTAGAGCA
>CAIRZD010000333.1 GCA_903882965.1 uncultured Bacteroidota bacterium | reverse complement strand
TGCTTTATCCGGATCCATCTACGGATCTCCATTTTTCAGATCTTCACAATTAACAATTAACCACTAACCATTGACAATTAATTTATTCCTGGTGGATATCTACATTGTTCAAAGTAAAGTAGTGCATACCCTGCCTGCCCGGATAAAAGCCAGCTATTTGTGCCTCTTTACCTGCCGCAAGAGCTTGTAGCATATCATTTACAGAGTTGATCAGCGTATTGTTGATGCTGATAACCACAAAACCTTTGGACATTTGAGTTTGCTTTTCCAGTGTGCCTCTGCCGGGGTCTGTAACCACTACACCACTCCCCGTATTGTAGCTTATTTTTTCTTGTTGTGTTAGCGGGCGAAAGGTAGCGCCAAGCACTTTTGTCTGTGAATCATTTTTTATGATCTCAGTAGTGCCATTTACGTTGGTGAGTTGCACATTTGCAGTGTTTATTTTGCCGTCGCGGCTATAAGTTACACTTACATTATCTCCCGGCTGGTAGCGTGCTATTTGTTCTTGCACATCACTCTGTGTGTTTACAGCTTCGCCATTTATGTGTGTTATAAAGTCTCCTTTGCGGATACCGCTTTTTAATGCAGCGCTGTTAGGTAACACTGCTACTACATATACACCATCTGCTTTGTCCAGGCCTGTTGCTGCAAGTTGTTCAGGGGTTGCCAATCTGCTGTCTAAGTATTCAACACCCATTACGGCGCG
Organism: uncultured Bacteroidota bacterium; assembly: GCA_903882965.1. Classification (GTDB taxonomy): domain Bacteria; phylum Bacteroidota; class Bacteroidia; order Chitinophagales; family Chitinophagaceae; genus Nemorincola. Next base: position 2,491 of record CAIRZD010000333.1, on the reverse strand, counting down.
CTGCACTGCACCATACTTCATAAGGTCATTAACTGCCTTTCTTACTATGTTCGAGGGTACTGCGTATGAGTACCCGGCATATGAGCCGGTAGGAGAGGCGATAGCAGAGTTGATACCTACTAGCTGGCCTGCCGTGTTTACCAGTGCGCCACCGCTGTTGCCGGGGTTCACCGCAGCATCTGTCTGTATATAAGACTCTACCGGATTGGCAGATTGCTTTTTGTTTATACCCAGCGAGCGGCCTTTTGCGCTAACAATGCCTGCCGTCACTGTGGCATCCAGGTTCAGCGGAAAGCCCACTGCCAGCACCCATTGCCCCAGTTTCACTTCGTCGCTGTTCGCGAATTCCATATAGGGTAGTTGTTTATCCGTTTCAATTTTCAATACGGCTATATCAGTTGCAGGGTCTGCACCTATTACTTTTGCCTTAGTAGTATACTTGTCATTGAATGTAACTGTTACTTCATTGGCATCCGCTACCACATGATTGTTGGTCACGATATACCCATCCGGTGAAATAACAACCCCCGAGCCCGAGCCATTTTGTTGTGGGATCAGGTACTCTTGCGGGCCAAATAGCTGGCTGAACATGTCATTGTTGTTCACAATAATTCTATGCCCGTCAATTTCGGTTTTTATATGCACCACCGCTTTTACTGATGCTGCAGCTGCCTGCTCAAAATTTACCGGGCCGCCACTCGGAGGTGTATTACCATTGTTGTATGCTGCGTAATTTACCGGCAATGGTCTTGGGCTGCTTGCAGCTACTAAATAAGGCACCCGGTTCTGGAAATGTGATACTGCGAAAAGTGTCATCACAGAGGTCAATGCTGCTGTTAGTATGACAGGAAATAATTTGAATCTCATAGCTTTAATCCTTTTTTGTGTTATGAATTAAGTACATCAAAAATATCGCCTAAATTCATTAGAAAAGTGTTAAAAGAGCGTAATGGAAAGTTAAAACATTATTATGGAGTTTAGGCAGTAAGAAGTGTTAATTTACGGCACAGGGCATGAGGCAGGCAAGTATATGCCCACATGGCGGTAAGCACTGTTTTGAGCGGTTATTTTTGTGCAGTTATCTTTTTTAGTAGCTCTTCCGTGGATGAGGTTTTGTCCCCGTTCTTTTTCCCGGTTGCAATAGCCTTGTTTGCCCAGGTTTCTGCCTCTTTCATTTGCCCCGTTTTATATAATAAGGCTGCATAAGTATCCATGTAGGCATATTGAGGTGCAGTAGCAATTGTTTTTTCCATACAGGTGCATGCCTCCGCAAGCATTTTTTTATTGTCGCAGTTCTCATAGATATTCCAGCATGTGGAGTTTATGAAGTCTGCATTATCATAGCCCGTTTTGGTAATATACTCATTGAATGCGTCAGCGAAATCGTCCCAGTCTTTTATGCCTTTGTAAAACTCCATTTTCAGATCCATTTTCATTCTGGGAGCATCATTTTTTACATATTGGTCCGTCATTTTAAGAATATCAGAAATTTTTTCTTTGTCATTGTTTTTAACGGCTGTATTCATTTGGCTGTATAATACGGCAACCACTTTTTCATTTACGTAGTAATTGCCATACAGGCGGGTGTATTTTTCAATGTTGTCAAGAAAGAACCGCATGTATTTTTCGCCCGAATCAAATCTGCAGAGTACACCCCAGTTTGCTTCCGAGAAAAGATCAGTTTGCTTATCCAGGTAGGTTGCAACTTCTTTTGCATCAGGAAATTTCTTTTTTCCGTTTTCTGCAAAAACCATTTTATATAAGTCGGGGAAATCAATATTTATAGAAGCAGAATAGCCGGGAGCGCTGAACTGAATATTTTTATCCATAGCATTATTGAGTTCTTTTAAGAACCCCTTAGGTTCCTGGTAACCTACCGAGATATACACGATTTCGCCAGCTGGGTTAAAGAACATAAAAGTAGGATACCCCGTTATATGGTATTTCATAGCAAGGGTTATCCCCTCGCCGTGTTCCATATCCATTCTTACTGCTATAATTTTTTCATTCATTAGCGCTATGATGCTGGGGTCGGGCATTGTTTTCTTGTCCATTACTTTGCACCATCCGCACCATTCGGTATAGCAGTCTACCATTATGTATTTATGCTCGGTTTTAGCCTTGGTCTTTATTTCAGCCCACGTAGCATTGTAATAGGTAATTTCATCAGCATTTGCTGCACTGAAAGTGCAAAGGAGCAGTATATATATTAAGTGCTTCATAACAAAGTATTGTAGTACTAAGTTATATAAATAAGAAATGAAAGAAAGGAGTTATCTGTAAAACATTTCTTTTGACTGTGGAAAAGTAATGTGCAGCAACGGCGTGGCACCACTACAATGATCTTATAATTTCATTTTCTGACTCGCAACACGCACAAAATTACCTGCATTGTCAAAGACTATACCAATATGGTCTCCATCTTTGTACCATTGAAGTAAGTACGTTCCGTCTGCTAATATTGATTCCGAGTTTGGCTTGCCAAGCATTG
>CAIRZD010000332.1 GCA_903882965.1 uncultured Bacteroidota bacterium | reverse complement strand
GCTATAAGTAATGGTGCTAAATTCTATACTTTCAGCACTATAAATATCTTTCATTAATGATGTTTATATGGTGTTCTATATGGCCTATCATAATATAGCCAAGAGCGCCTGCGGTAAACGGATGTGTTTCGCCCCGTGCCATAAACCGGCTTTGAGCATCAGTAAGATGATCATATATCGTTAATGTAGCATTACGCACTGCATCAAATTCGGTTATAATACTTGCCAGACTCCTATTGGTGACAGCTGCATTAGCGGCATATTTGTTTTCATCCATAGGGTGCAGCATAGTAATATCATCGGCACGAGCTGCTACAAACGCACGATAGGCCATTACCCGCTCGGTATCTATAATGTGCATAAGCACTTCCTTTATTGTCCATTTACCTTCAGCATAGCGATGATCATGTTTTGCAGCTGGAATGCTACCGAAAAACCGGGAAGTCTTTTCTTTGTTCCCGTTAAATAACACAAGAAAGTCTTCATGAGGCACCAGATCTATATACCGCTGAAAATACGGATTGTATTCATTAACCGATGGCCTTTGCATGATGTGTGTTTTTTATAAAAGTATTGAAAAATATGAAATCGTAATTGCCGCCTGAAAATATTAAATTTGTAATAAAATAGCTTATGAACCTAAGATTACTTTGGATCGTGTTTATTGTGTTTTCTTTTACCGGCATGCCAAAGGGTATAGCACAGGGATGGTTATGGGCCAAAAGTGCAGGAGGTACCAGTAATGAAAGTGCCACGGCAATAACTGCCGACACCTCAGGCAATGTATATCTAACAGGTAGCTTTTCCAGCCCTAATGTGACCTTCGGATCGGTTATGCTTACTAATAACAGCACTAGTGGGAATACGGATATTTATATTGTAAAGTATGACCCTAATGGTAATGTGCTATGGGCCAAGAGTGCAGGCAGTAGCGATGAAGATTATGCTACATCTATAGCACTTGATGCATGGGGTAATATATATGTTGCCGGTTTTTTTTACAGTACATCCATAACGTTTGGCACTACTACACTTACCAATGACAGCACTACTGCTACCAGTGATGTGTATGTAGTAAAGTACAGTCCATCAGGTAATGTGATATGGGCACGAAAGGCCGGTGGCACTATGGACGACAGGATAAATGCCGTAACAACCGATGTAGCCGGCAATGTGATCGTTACCGGCAGTTTTGAAAGTAAGTATCTTATTTTCGGAACTGATACTGTAAAAAACCCTTTGGTAGCAACAGATGATGTATTTGTGATAAAGTATGATAGCTCAGGAAATTTTGGTTGGGCTACCGGCAGTGGGCAAGTAGGCGATAATTTTGGGTACGCAATCACTACCGATGCTTCGAATAATATATTTGTTGCGGGTAGTTTCAATAGCTCATCGATCAGTTTTGGCAGTTCTGTATTATCTAATAGCGGCACAGGCACTGATGATATGTTTCTTGTGAAATATAATTCTTCCGGCACTGTGGCCTGGGCAACCCGCGCCACAGGCAAGAATAATGATATGGCTACTGCATTGGGTACAGATGCTACAGGGAATATTTATGTTTCCGGGAGATTTGCGAGCGATACCATGTTTTTTAATAGCACTGCACTCATAAACAGTGGCGCATATGATGCATTTATCGCAAAATACAATACTACGGGGCACGTTGTCTGGGCTAAAAGTATTAGTACCGGCACTACAATAAATTATGCCTATTCGCTTTCAGTCGATGATACTGCTAATGTTATTATTGCAGGAAATTTCGGGAACGGCACAATTACTTTTGGAGCATCAACAATTACCAACAGTAATGCCGGAACTTATGACCTTTTCATAGCCAAGTATGATTCTTTAGGCAACGCTCAGTGGGCCAATACAACTGGCGGCGCCGGAAGTGTGGCTAATGGAGTGGCAAAAGACGTGACAGGCAATATTTACCTTTCCGGCAATTACAGTGATTCGTCCTTTTATTTTGGCACTAATCTATTGCTGAATGCCGGTATCAACACAGGCACTACAGATATGTTCGTGGCAAAGTATTCGCAAGGCGCAACAATAGTAGTGAATGTAACCTCTCCGGCATATGGCATTGCCTTGTACCCTAACCCGGCCGATGGTATAATAAATGTGGCTCTTACAGGAAGCGGTTATAATAGTATAGCTGTTTATGACTGCCTGGGCAGACCGGTGTATACTAGCCAATTGACCGGTAATGAAAAGGCAGTAAAAATAAACACCGCAGACTTTAAAGACGGGGTCTACATACTGCGCACAATACATGGCAGTACTACAGAAAGTACCACATTTGTGATCAGGAAATAAGTAAAAACAGGTAGCTATTCTTTTTCCAGTGCATGTGCATAGGCAGGAGCGGAAACATGCCAACCACTAAAAAACACTTGGTTGATATAGGTCAGAGCAAAGTAATTAACTATTTATCTCTTACCACCCGGAACCCAATGTAATCGCAGCTAAAACCGGGATCGAAACCCGAGCGGCAGGAGGTGCGGTTAAAACCGGGGTCAAGGAACCAGGAACCACCACGAGTAACTCTGCTGGTACCTGACGCCGGCCCTTGTGGATTATTGGTAACGTTCTGATTATAATATTTTTCATCGAACCAGTCAGCACACCATTCGGCTACGTTGCCGCACATATCATACAAACTTATTTCATTAGGTAGTTTTTGGCCTACTGCGTGCGTCTCTCCGTTGCTGTTTTTTTTATACCAGGCCACAGCTTCAATATCATTGCTGCCGCTGAAATTACATTTACCAAGTTTATTACCGCCCTTCGCGGCATATTCCCATTCAGCTTCTGTAGGTAATCTGTATTTCTTTTTTGTAGTACTGCTGAGCCATTTGCAGTATGCCACAGCATCATTATAGCTAACGTATATTACAGGATGATTTTCCTGAGTGGATTTACGTTTAAAACCATATGCATCAGATTCCCACGTAACCCCATTCTGATTTAAGGTGTTAGTGCCATCAAATACATAACTCCAACCCTGCGCTTCCGCAGAGGTACGATAATGAGTAGCCTGAATAAATTTTCTGAAGTCACTAACGGTTATCTCATATTTGTCAATATAAAAATCCTTGACAGTTACATTATGAGCCGGCTTTTCGTTATAGCCCTTTTCGTTATTGCCCATCATAAACGTGCCACCTTGCACAAAAACCATCTGGGGTTCATTAGGATCAGATACCTCTTGTTTACTTTTTGCAGGGGAAGTTGCCTTTGTATTCTGTGCATTCACAGTATTATTGCCGCATACAGCAATAACCAATACGAGGAAAAGAAAAGTTTTATGCATACTCAAAAATAAAAAAAATCAGTAATTATTTTATTTCCTACGATATTTTTAAATATTTTTTCATCTATGCCACTTAACCATTTTGACCATTAATGCGCGGAATGAGGTTAAATATCTTCTTCGCCCACAATTGGTTATGGAATTTATAGCTGAATACGCCCAAATATGTGCCCAGGCAAAGATCGTACAAAGTTTTATTGTGTGCCTTTGGGAGGTTATGGATAGTTCTTAATGCATCCCAGAGATCAGCATAATTCACCTGGGTTCCATCTTCAAAATAACAGGAACTACCACCATTATACATACCGAATTTCATGCCTGCAGTTAGCTTGCGAATCAGGATATTTTCTTTTATCGTAGTTTCCATGAAACAAACATAATACCTGACTGTTAATTGCAAAACAACGCATTATGAATAAAGTATTAATAATTTATTAATAAAAGGTTGTAATCGAATACTCAATGATCTATTGCGAATAATAAACGAGGGCTACTTCATCCATAAGCAGTTCACTTCTGTGTTCTGAAATGCTTTTTTCAATGTACCCATCTCCTGAATATAACCTTATCCTGTCTACATAATTATGCAGTAGCTTTTTTATATCATTGTCATTTATGAGATATGACAGCGTAACCCCTTCTGCGCCGCTGCCGGCCCACCCTCTTGCACCATCGCCAATACTTGTTGTTTTATATTCTGAATTGTATAGGGTTATCGTGTTGCCGTTCTCAAATCTCAATTTTAGTTCCCCATTCCTTGGTACAACAAAAAAATCACCCCCGTGTATCACTTTCAGGTCAAGATAGTATGCACCATTGATGTTTGAAATTCTGTAAAACGTATTAATGTTCTTGCGTAAATTACCTCTTTCCAATACCTGCCAATAAGAGCGCTTTATAACATCATGTGTACGCTCATTAGTAAAATCTGTTGCAAGCCTGTCGGAAAATTCACTTTGTGCTTTTGACAAGTATGGAAACATAACCAGCAGCAGCAGTAATTTTTTCATTTATCAGATTTTCAGAAAAGAATGTAGAGTGGTTATCTAAAATACACACGTGGGAACATACTAAATAACGCCATGATAAAAACCCCACTTGTACCATTTACGGTGATAAGGATTGTAGTGCTGGTCATATTTTTTATTATAAACCTTGTAATGAGTATAATAACGTGGCGCATGACAACTGCTGAATGCAAAAAGAAGAAAACCGATTGTAAGTATTAGTAACGAGTTTTTTCTCATGATAATATGATTGAAGATCACGCAACCATCAAGGTGCAGCAATTAACAGTTTAAAACAAAGCTACAAATATATAGCTTTATACCTAGCTAAGGTAATTAATGAAACTGTATTAATGTATGAATATTTTATGTCCCACTGCCAATCATCCGACTAATACAAATAAATGGGCCATAAAATATGGCTACTATCCGTGTCAATTCGCATACCGCCATTTGGTATCATGACGGGGTAATGGAGAGTGAATATCACCGCTTTATGTAACACATTAAATATATGCTAAATATTCATTGC
>CAIRZD010000331.1 GCA_903882965.1 uncultured Bacteroidota bacterium | reverse complement strand
TGGCCCCATTATGAAGGCGTTTGCTCTATCAACTAAAGCTCTGCGTATCGGTGCTTTGGTTAACCCTATGTACTGGGCTAAACAGTTAATTCGTGATCCCATCCATGCTACTTTGGTAGGAAATAGCGGTATTGTTACTCCATTCCATGCTTTGCGCGATTTTGCCCAAGTTATTGCTCATGCTTCTCCGGAAGCTAAAGTTCTAGCTAGCCGTGGCGTTATTGGTGCAGTTGATCCTACAACAGACATATACGACTTTATTAAGAGGGCTGGCGAAGAGCGCAAGGATCCTAACGCACTACAAAGAGCCATTCATAAAGTTATGCGTATTCACGAACTATCAGACGCTGCCACTCGTATTTCTGTATACAAGAAGGCTTTTGCAGATGCTAAGTCTAAAGGTATGAGCGAAGATCAAGCCATTAACTTTGCGGTTCATAAAGCTCGTGAATCTATTAACTTTGCGGTCCGTGGTAATTCTAAAGTATTGAACTCTGCTCGTCATATGATTCCATTTATATCGGCACAGATTACTTCTTTAGATTCTGTATACCGTGCTATGTTTGCTAAACACTTATCTGGTGCAGAGAAAGCAGAAGCACAACGGGCGTTTAGAAACGGCGCAATGATTATGACTGTGTTAAGCGCAGCGTATGCTATGGCTTATGCTGGAGATGATGACTACGATAAGCTACCAGATGTTGTTAAAGACAATAACTGGCTGATTCCTAATCCATTAAAAGAACATACTTTTATTAAGATTCCTATCCCATTTGAGGTTGGTTATCTATTTAAATCCGTTCCTGAGGCTAGCGTTCGCTACATGCAAGGCACTAGCACAGGTAAAGAAGTATTAGCATCGTATAAGAATGGATTGATTAATAACATTCCGGGCGGTGGTTTGTCGCCTTATCATTTCTTGCCACAAGCAATCAGACCAATTATTGAGATTCAATCAAACTACTCTAACTTTACTGGTCGTCCAATCGAAGGTATGAGCGATCAGGGTAAACCCGTAGCATTCCGTGGGGATCATGCAAGCGAGATGGGTAAGTTTTTAAGCGGACTTGGTTTAGATAAAATTAGCCTTTCTCCAGCTAAAATTGATTACTTAATCCAAGCTTACACCGCAGAGTTAGGAACATTCTCTAACAGTATGGCTAGCGCTGCATTGATGCAAGCCGAAGGTAAAACTGCGCCATCTAAGAACATTGAAGAGTTGCCCGGATTCAGAGCATTTATGACTAATCCTAATTCATCTAAAGCCGTTGCCGACTTTTATGATTTAGATCATAAAGCTAGTGAACTATATACCGAGTTCAATACTTTAAGAAAGACTGGGCAAGGTGCTGAAGCTAAGAGTTTGTTAGAAGATGAGCAACAAAAGAAACTGATTTCTGTTGCCCCTATCCTACGCAAAATTCAAACTCAGATGACTAATATCCATGCGCAAATTAACATGGTGAAGAACAATCAAAGAATGTCGCCAGATGAGCGTAGAGACCGAATCAATCAGTTAGAACTGAATTTAGATAAGGTAGCCCGTCAGGGTTATAAAGTTGCTGAATCAGCGGGCATTAACCGTTAGTATCTCGTTCTCCCATAGCCATTTCTGAGTCTTAAGATAGGCTTCTATCCACATCTCCTCCCTCTGGGCTTTGGATAGATTTTTTCCTTGATCGAGTTCGGAATGGCAGGTGAAGCATAAGGCAGCTGTGTAAAAATCGGGACATTTAATTCCTTTTCCTTTTCCCAATCTGAGCAGGTTTGCGTGGGCAGCCACGACTGTGCCGTCAGAGCGACCACAGTGCTGACATGGGGATTTTCGTAGAACATCTAATAGTTTCCTATTTCTTAACATTTTTATGATAGTATTCAGCGAGTTGTATGTTATATGTCACTAACCTAGTATACGCTTAAATAACTTGGGGGGATTATGAAGCAAACATCTGCATCGGATCAGGAGTTTATCAAAATTTGGAAAGAATTTGGTAGCCCTACTTTAGTTGGTCAAAAGCTTGGAATAAATCCAAGAAGCACTTTAGCAAGACGCCGAAATTTAGAAATACGGTACAACATAGAGTTGCCTACACATAACTCACAACGAGAACAAAAGAAGCCAACAAAAAAAATAGAACTTGCAGCACACAATGTTCGAAGAGGCATTGAAATAGATAAAGTAAAACGGGTCATTATTTTTTCAGACGCCCATTTCACAGACGAAACCACCACCGCTTTCAAAGCACTGATTAAATTTATTAAACATTTTAAGCCTCAAGTCATTATCTGTAACGGAGACGCTTTTGATGGACAAGTCCTCAGTCGTTTTCCATCAATCAACTACGATGCAAAGCCCACAGTATTAGAAGAACTAGAAGCCTGTCGCTGGCATTTAAACGAAATTGAAAAGGTACGCCCAGCAGGATGCAGACTTATCTGGACGCTTGGTAACCACGATATGCGTTATGAGTCATGGTTAGTTAATAAGGTTCCTGAGTACTCTGGCGTAGATGGATTCTCTTTAAAGTATCACTTTCCTAACTGGGAGACCTGCTGGAGTTTTTGGATTGGCGAGGAGACTATCGTTAAACATAGGCTTAAGGGAGGCCGGACAGCGGGCTACAGCAACTTAATGGCGGCTGGGAATACCAACATAGTCACTGGGCATACGCACGTCCTCTGCGCCTCTCCTATCTCAAATTACCAAGGAACCTATTGGGGCATTCAAAGCGGTTGTTTAGCTGACCCTATGTCTAGCACCTTTGAATATTGCGAGGATAGTCCGAAAGACTGGCGATCTGGATTCGTTATGTTATCTTTTGACCAAGGCCGTATGCTCATGCCAGAGCTAATTATGGTATGCGGAGAAGATGAAGTAGAGTTCCGTGGGGAGATTCTAAAGATATGACAACCATTATCGGTGACGCTAAACGCAAGCTATTAGTCTCAGATAGTCAGACTTCAGATGATGATTCTGATACTAAGGCTTTTAACTTACCCAAAGTATTCAAAGTCCCTCAAGGCTGGTTAGCTGGAGCGGGAGATATGATGAGTGTTCAGAAAGTCGTAGAGTGGTTTAAAGACGGCAAGAAGGGTAAGCCACCCGTAATCAAGATTGAAAACGATGCCGACTTTATGTTGCTATCTAACGATGGATTGTTTGTATCTGGAAAAGACTTGGAATTTTGGGAGCATACAGATGTAGACGCTATTGGAAGCGGTACTGCAGCAGCCCTAGCAGTTATGTCATTGGGACATACAGCTGAAGAAGCATGTTGGGCAGCTTGCCAGTCAGACCTTTATTCCGGCGAACCAGTCAAAGTGTACTCACTGGCAAAAGACCACCCAACCGTTTGGACTAAAACTTAAAAAACTCTTTGATACTAGAAATAATAGAATTAGTCCAAAATTCGTTAACCTGTTGAATCTTATCGAATAATTCTTGGTATTGTTTAGTGGCTTTGGTGTAATCGTACATAGCAATCTCCTTTAAGTTATGTTGCATTGCACCATTTTACCTTATTTTGCCATCATGTACAGACCCACATTAGCACCAGCATAACAGCTGTAGCAAATAGCCATAGGCATATTGCCCTTAAGTCCTTGCTCAATACCAATATACGCATAAATTAGTCCTGTTAGGATAATGAGCCAACCACTCACTTGGTATCCTTAAATAACAACTTGGCGTCAATATTGCGCTTTTTAAGCTCTTTCTTGACCTTGGCTATGGCTACCTTCTCAATGTAATGAACTAAGCCCCTATTCATTCCTAGAGCTTCTGCGACCTCTCTTTGGGTCATATGAATGTCATCCTTGTTTATGTTCATTTTATATACCATAAAGATATAATTAGCACATTAAATATAACATCCCAATTATTATCAAACTTTTCCATAGGAACTTTTAAAGGGCGCTGTGTATCGCCTTTTCCGCCATCTCTCATTAGCATCTCCCATCCATGTCTACTTCTTCTTTTTTCTTTTTTCTTTTGGGCCGTCCAGTAATAACTGGCGTATCCCCATCGGGTCTAATTGCATATTCACTAACTGCTTTGGTAAGCATAGCAACAAGTCCCCATTGGACGAGGACTTCCCACCCTTCTTGATCGAAGTTAACTTCAGCATCAGCTGAACCATCCTTATTCTCCTTGATGAGTTTTACTGTGATCTCCATGGTCTTCCTTAAATTTAATTACCGGTTTATCCAATGCTTCTAATGCCCAAAATAAATACTGCTTAATCTCTTCTCGGCTTTCTCCGCCCATCGTAGCGTTCGTATAACCAAGGGGCTTTCCCAACTGGTCATAAAATACTTCACAAATTTCAATGTAAGGTTCATCTAATCCCTCTGATCTATCTACTAAACGAAGATTCCAAGTCATGCATTCCTCACAAATTTAATAACTTCACCAATAGATAATAGCGCCCACAATACCCACCAAATCCAATGCGCTTCAGCAGTATATAAAAAGAAAGCCGTAAGTAAACCAATCATTTTGTAACCCCTCCAAAGACCTTAGTTTCCAGCTCACGAACATAAATATTTAAACGATTGATCTCTGAGTTCATTGCATGAATTTGATCTCTCAACACTTCAATCGTTGATTCTAAAGAATACCCTGTGGTACTGTAAATCCACCCAGCAAATGGAATCGGTTCTTGTTCTGCGCTGATACGGTCTTCAGTGGTAAAGCTGGTCATGACTTCTCCTAGGTTAGTTTTTTACGGGTTTTCTTAATCGCTACTATTCCATCTTCTTTTGGTCTACGGGCTTCTAACATATCATCGGCATATTTATAAGCCAAAGTTGCAGGAGCCTCATCCACCGAATAATCACAAGACAATATTCCACACAAAGCAAACATTGCAAAACAATCTCTTAAATCATTTTCGTTCATTGAATTATGGTTCCTTCCTCTACTTGGGCAAATCGAGATTGCGAGTCGTACATGTTATCGCAATTGATTAAAAACAATTGTTTAGGCATTTCCATATCATCACAAACATTGACCGCAATATAAAGAACGGCACTCAAAACGTCAGCATTCATGGCTTGATGTTCTATCAATAAATCGCCTATCATTTCAATTAAGTCTCTTATATTACGGTCATTAGGTTGCAAAGATAAAAACATTAACTTATCTCCAGTTGCTCAATAATTTCAGTAACTAGAGTATCAATGTATTTTCCTTTATAAGCAATTTCTTTAAAAATATTTACCTTGGTAACAGACTTGGCAGCATCCCTCAATCCTTGGTTGTAGCCCGCCTTGTACTGATCCCCACCATCAAGCAATACGCAAATAGCATCCCTAATCAGCGCTGAAGCTTTACGCTCCTTAGCCAGTTTAGTTAACCTTGTGTGATGCTCCTTAGGAAGATAAACACTGTAAGGAATCATCTTTCTTTCTACTTTTTCCATTCTTCGTACTCTTCCTTAAATTGCAAAAATGCTTCACGGGCTTTCTCATTACTTTTAAGTTCTGCCCTTGAGTCAATCTCAAAATAACACTTAAGCCATTCAGAACACTCTGCTTCGGTCATTACATTTTCGTTACAACGCATGTCAATGTATTCCCAAAACAACTTATCCCTGCATAGCATTCCAGCTATAGCTACGGCTGGGTGATGTTTCTTGACCATTTCTCGGTCTAAAGGTTGCTCATCATCTCCAATGCGAACCATAACCACCATGTAACGAGCGCCCACAAAGTCCCTCATAAGTTCTTCTGGGAGTTCGTCAGGGTGTACAGCTAAGGACAGCATATAACCATCCTTAGACTGTTTTAGACCCGTTTTAATGCTTTCAAATTGGATCGTTGTCATACTCATCCTTAATCGTCAAATGGCATCCGCTCTTCGCTCTTTGATCCGCCCTTACTTCCGTCCGGCTTCCATGTATTAACCTTGATAGATAGATAAGAGTTACCGGTAGCACTTTCCCGCTTCCATGCATCAATCTTGACAGTAACTAAACCATTAGAATCATCCAGTAATTGACGCAAGTAATCACGATCCAACTTTAATTCTCCCCACATATCGGGTGCTTTATCGTGCTTCTTCTCTTTGGTTCTCCATAAACCGCCTGTGTTTGGATATTCTTGTGTCATCACTTACCTTTCAATTCATTCTTCGTTGTTTTAAATAAAGCAAAAATAGCATCATAAATCTTTTGGTCTTTCTCTTTGAGTTCTTCAAAAATCTTCTGATTTATCTTGTAGATGTTATTTACATCCTCAGCTTTCTGAGCAAGACCAATCAACATATTTACGGCCTGTTGGAGCGAGGTAGGCCATTCCCCGTTTGATGTATCTACTTTGATTTCCCAAGGATCTGAGTCGTCAAAAAATGTTTCCTTTTTGGGAGGTGCAGCAACCTTTGGCGCTTGTTTAGCAACCACGTCTACTGTGACATCAGCCCCAAGGTCAGGGGGGACGTCTTCACCGTTGTATATGTATAACCCCAAGCCATGCAGTGCTATCGCCTTAGCGAGGCATCTTTGCATTGCCGTGTTAATTGCAAACGCATCGGGTTCCGGAATCGCTTTATTGCGGTAATCCATGACGGGAAGTTGTGCCGTTCTAGCAATATCATTTGCGACAACGGTACAAAAGACCATGACTGTCCCATTACCCCAGCGTTGGTACTCCGGATAAAACCAATGCGCTTTTGGATCAGCAAGTAATAGCTGGTCGACTGCCCACGCCCAAGACAAATAGGTAAGACCATTTTTCTTCTCCGTGTATTTTGAGACATCAATCTGTCTAAGTTCTTTGTATTCCATCGTGATCCTCTTTTAATTTTCTAACTGTTTCTACTTCAATAAGTTTTTGAGCATAATGAATAACTTTCTCAAGGTCTTGTATACCGCCTTTTCTACGCCACCGAGTGGTGTATTTAATAATATTTCCTTCCAAGTACCCCAAACCATTAGCCACGATATAGTCCCAAGGTTGAATAGCATTAGCAGAATAATGAGTGCCGGCAACTTGGTACTCATTTGCTTTTACCTTGTTATCCATGTGTATAGCCCTGTTCCAAAAGTTAAGAAGACGGCTGCGAATAACAACAACCATACAGACAAGTCTTGGATAAATCCTTTGGCTCTATCGATATCGGTTTCGCATCGCCAGATAGGTGTTGCGTAATCTGCGTCTCTAGTTGCTTCAGATAAAGATCTAGCAGTTGTGGTGTACCTGTGGTATCTGATAACAAATTGTTCATAGCTCATATTGCCCCCAAATAGATGTCAGCTAACTTACCGGCATACTCCAAAATCCATTTAGGATCATCTTCAGACCCTACGCATACTGCACTGTTTTGGCATAAAGCCAACATAAAGTCATAAACTAATTCTTGACGTGTTTTCATTGTTTCTCCTATGCACAACTGATTGGTTTAAGTGTTCCTTCTTCATCGGTATTCCAACAACAAATACCACCGTTGCTATCTCTTGTGCATCGCTCTGAAGCATATGCATTAACAGATAAAAGCAATCCTATGATTAGTAAATACTTCATTCTTCTTCCTCCAAATAATCTCGATACTGCTTACAAAAACTACTTACCTGACAAAACTCCGCACATCTCGTGCGCTCCCCCGGACGAACTTCAATTTCATAACCTGATCCAAGTTCGGCTTTTTTGTCTTGCGCTTCTCCTTCTGACTGGAAAACGGCAGTAGCCCTTTTATTCCCAGCTTTCTTAACTGCATAAGTAGTCGGTTTCTCCCACATATCAGCGGGTGAGCAAGGGGCATATTCTTCGCCAATCTCAGAAGCTAAAGACGCATTGGAATGTAGTTGTATGCGTTGTTTAATAAATTCTTCCCTATCTTCATAAGACCACAAAGGGATATCAAGAACTTTAATTGGCGCTTCAGGATAATCTTCCCGATTCTTCGCATCTCTACGGCTCCAATCCCTGATGACAGCTACGATTTCTACCTTTTTAACTGGCGTTCTTTTAACCTTTTCGACCAGCCAAGCGTACATATTGAGCTGTTGTTCCCATTCAATCTTCTCGTTCATGACTGCCCAAACACCAGCAGTCTTGTAATCCGAGATGACTATGCCATCCTCTTCCTGCTTTTGAAGATCAACTGCTCCTGAGATATCCCATCCATCCACAGTAGCGTGGATACGCTCTTCGATTAAATGGTTATGGTCAGCACCCAACTCCAATACGGAGTGAATAGCCGTGCCAAAGATAGCCCAAATCTTATCCGCTACGTCCTCTTCTAGCTCGTCCCAGTGCTTCTTGCGTAATTGCACTAGCTGAGGCGGCTGCAATAATTCGGTCACGGACAAGTTCGCCTTGCCTTTGGTATATTTTGACCTGCTTAGAACGTTTATGAACGTTTGCGGTAGGTTGTATATGTTCGTTAGTTTCATATTCTTTCTTCATTCCTTCTGTAAATAGTTTTGTCCTCGACTGCATCTGATATACCATCCGGTCTGTACAAACCTTCCAACACTCCCTCCACACCCTAATCGCCGTATCATCTTGCCAAACAATATCGGGATAAGTTTCATAAAACATTTCATCACACTTGTTCATTCAATCCTCCGTTAGCCTCAATAGCGTTGTCGATGGTTTGAACCAACTGTTGTGCCTCGGCTAATATTTCTGCTGCTGTTTCCCTTGCAGCCTTATATTTACGGCGGTTTAACAGCTCCGCTACTTTGTTGGTGTAAGAACGCAAATAGATAATTGATTCTGAATAATCCACACTTCCTCCTTAAGTTAAACTACAATCCGATGACAGAATAACAAACACAATATACCATGTCAATAGGTTGTACCCGTATCAATTCATGTATGTATATATTTAATTTTCCCTACCCTCCCAGCGTCAATTCTTACTGGCTTCAGTCTGGTAAAAGAAGATATATTTCAAGACGGGGGGTAGAGTTCAAAAAAGCCGTGCATGAAATCTGTGCTGGAATTGAGGGATATCAGGGTAAACCCGTAGAAATAAACATAGTGTTGTATCCAAGAGACAAACGGCTATTGGATATTGATAACTGCTGTAAAGCCATCCTAGATTCAATGAATGGGATCCTGTATGACGATGACCAACAGGTTTGGAAGCTAACTGTAGAACGTGGAGAAAAGATCAAAGGCGGGGGGTGTAGAGTGTCTATAGATGTCTATAAGCATCCATAGAAATCCACCTTGTAGCAATTCTAAAAATACTGTGTTAATATACAGCCACAGGTTTCTTCATTCCTGTATCCTCCTGCACAATCCTCCCCCGTGCATCAGAGACCCTAAGAGACTAATCCCCTCTTGGGGTCTTTTCTTTTTGTAAACGTTTACAGTTGCATGTTTAAAAAAGTTTGTTATACTAATTTTGCTGGGATGGATGCCAGCGTTTGTATAGGGGACGGGGAATGACACACCAGCCCTATATATTCTGAGCAGACTGGGGGTAAGTGAATGAAATACTGCACATATAGGCGGCGAGGATAGCACCTATTTCACGTAAGGCTGTCGAGTGATATCGGCTCCGATTGGTAAGATTCTAAAGGCCACCTGATTTAGTTCAGGTAGGCTAGCTCATCTCACCGAAAGGTAATCCGGTTATAGGGGATACATATAGTAGTTACATATAGTAGTAATCATAAGAGCAATTTTGGCTTGACTATCATGACATTGTACCCTTATGATTTCATGTGATAGGAAAAAAAATGAACGCAAATGAACTAGCAAACTTATTAGAAGTGGATAGCTGGTATAAGCTGGTAACTAGAGAAGAAATAGCCACCATGCTACGCCAGCAACAAGCTGAAATT